>JAMPBF010000030.1 GCA_023666805.1 Bacillota bacterium | reverse complement strand
CGCACCTAATAAGCTCGGCTTTAAGTCGGGCTTATATTTTACCTGTTTTCACCGTCCAAATCTATTTGGTAACGATGTCACAGCCCGCATGGCGGGCAGCAAATACGCTCCCAATTTATGCGGATCGTATTTTTATGTTTTCACATCCAAAAATCTATTTGGTAACGATGTCACAGTTTGAAAAAACCTCCCGTTTGGGAGTTTTTTTCAAACCGGTCGCCGTTTTTGGCTTCGCCAAAAACGAAAATCGGGCGAAGCTTCGCTCCGCCTCGATTTTAAGGCTTTGATCTTAATTTAGCGGGAAACCCTGATGGTTTCCCCCTAAGACCCCTTTCATTCCGAATTATTTTATGTTGGATTGATTTAAAAGATGTTGACATCAAAAAATCTATTTGACAACAATCCCACATATCATTTTTGTAAATTTGTTGATACTGAATATCTTTATATTTGCCATATTCGGGTATCGGAAATGAAACGGGCAAGAAAATGAACCTATATCCAATGCTGCTTCAAGCTTATTAAAGGGGCGTATATATGAAATCCATGTTTAAAACAGGTGCTTCTATATGTATAACAATAATATTCTGTCTGACAAGCTGCGGTAATAACGGCAATTACAGCGGTCCAGCTATTGATGCTGCCGATACTTCACAAACGGATTCACTTGTCGAAGAATTATACGGCGAATTTGAAGCAAAAGCTGTCACAAGTGTCGGTGAGACCACATGCAATGCCGAAAAAGATAAAGTTCCAAGCTCGGAAGACACGCCGATAGATCCCGCAGCGCAGGAGGAAACGGATTCAAAAACGGATACATATGCGGCCTCATCAAACCAAGCGGATTCCGCAGATGCCACATGGGAAACGATACCTCAGTTAAAGCAAGCCATAAATAATGTATTTGATACGGGATATTTTGTGTATGATGTGGAGCAAAAATCAGCCGATCTTATGGACAGAAATATGATATGCGCCTATTTATATCATACGCAGGTGCTTTTTCATTACGAGCAGCCGTCTGATGAATATGGCTGTTACCCTGCCGATTTTTTATTGTTTCAAAATTTTGAAGAATATGAATCATTTATAAGAGCGACTTATACAAAAGCCACTGCCGACAGCTTATTATACGGCTCTGAAGAAAAAGGTCCGATCTTCACGGAAAAGAATGGAGAGATATTTTACAATCCGAACAACATGGGATTTACTGTCGGTCCGTATTTTTATACAGGATATATGATAAAAAATTTCGACAATGAAGAAACCGTTTGCAGCTTTATTTACGCACCGCTGTTAAATGACAGGTTTACCGAAAAAGAGTATAGTGAACTATGTCGGAATTGGGACGAAACATTTGAACATGCTTGTCAAATGGTTTTGGAAGACGGCGAATGGAGATTAAGCGAGCTTATAGGTGCTTTTTAGATCAAATTTAACAGCGTCCGATCCTCGGATCCCCGAAATGCTTAAGAAACAAAACCGCACCGGCAGTTATATTACACGATAAATATATGTAATCATTGTTTTTTAACACATGGCTTTGATTTTTGTTTAAATCCGAACGTTAAGCTGTAAACCGCTTCATCTTATAAGCCCTTTATTGTTCCTGATGACCGCCAAAAAAGCAAGACACATAAAGGCATATCCCCACGACTCGCCGCAGGTCGTCAGAAAAGCAAATTGTCCGAGGCCGCAGGCGATCAGGACAACACCGATGATTTTCATCAGTATACTCATGCCCAACGGGCTGCAAACGATCGTCCATTTCGGCAACCCGAGTTTTCCCTTCAGCACCAAAGCCATAAAGCAGACCGTCACAGGAATATCAACGACAAAGCACCATATCGTAAAGGGTATAATGGAAACCGCTGTCGGTATCAGGAACACGCTGTTTGCCGTCTCCTCCGGCACGCCCGCCCTCAATGCCGCTTGTATCAGCAGCAGGGCAATACAGCATGCCGTGTGGAAGGATATAAACATCAGCGGAGCAGACGACATTCCGAAGCGAAAGCCCTTGTATGCTTTGGATTCATGCTTTATTCCAAGCGCATCAAAAATTTCCGACATCACCGGGGCAAATGCCTTACAGCCAAAAGCGGAAAGAACTCCGAAAACCATAGACGTTACATAGAACCAAGAGGGCACTTCGGTGATTTTCGTGCTGGTGATTCCGAAGATCAATTCCTGACCGCCGGGCGGATCATACCCGATCAGCCAATCCCCTATACCGCAGAGGAACAACGCCGCAAAGCCGAATATAAGCGATTTTTTCCATATCCTTTTTTGTTCCGTATCATTGCCTTCCTTCATTTTCAATACACCTCCGTAAGTTAGCCAAAGCTAACATTTTCTTTAAGTATACCATAAAAAAACGAAAATGTCAAATGCAAACGCCGTCCTGATCGATCCTCCCATTCTCAATATGCAGAATATGCGTACAGCACCGCTCATAAGCTCCGGATCGTGAGTGACCACAAAAACCGTTTTTGCCTTGCTTGCCGCTTGTATCAGCCTTGCCGTTTCCGACATTACGCCGACGATACCCTTGACAAACCGAACAAAACATGCTAAAATAAAACCGAGGATAGTCTCGGTTTTATTTTTTTTGGAAAGGCATAATATGGAAAAAGGAAACAAACGAAAAGCCGCTATCCGCACGGCGGCAAAGGCGCTGATACTCGAAAAGGGCTACACCGCCGTTACGATGACGGACGTCGGAGAGCGCTTGAAGCTGTCGGTCGGCGGGCTTTATTACCATTATCGGTCGGTCGAGGAAATTCTGCTTGACATTATCGATGACGAAACGAAAAACGTCTGGGAGCTGTTCGCAGACGTTGGGGATATAGACGGGCTGCTGCGGCGTATGGACGAATATTTCGAGCTGGAAAAGCGGGATATGCTCGATTTCAACAACTCGCTGAATTGCATACTTTTTCAGTATTATTTCGGCTTTCCCGCTGCCGAACGCAAGAGGAAAATGAACGCCGCCTACCGTGAAACGCTTGAAAAAATCGGTGCGATATTGCGGCGCATTTATAAAAATCCCGGCGAAATATCTTTGTTGGCAAATCACATTTACACCGCCGTTCATGGGCTGAATGTCCTCGCAATGAGCGGGGAGATAACCGATGAAATTATTGATTTTGAATGTGTGGAAATAAAGCGGCTTTTAATTGAATTTTACGGGGAGAAAAAATTATGAACGTTTTGGTGTACGGCGCAGGCGCAATAGGCTCGCTTTTGATACATTTTTTGGTGAAGTCGGGAAACAAAGTGACCGTTGTTTCGGGGCGAAATTACGACTCTCTTTGCAAAAACGGTATAGTTATAAGACATTATCTGCAAAAGAAAACCACTGTAGATAAAGTCAACGTGGTGAAAGAACCCGATAAAAGCATACACTATGACGCAGTATTTTCGGTAATGCAAAGCCAACAGCAGAGAGCCGTCGCAGACGATCTTGCGGCGCTGAATACGGAGGTCGTCGTTCTCGTCGGCAACAACACCGAAGCCGACGAGCTGGAGAAATACATTCTCGAAAAATCGCCGACAAAGTGCGTGCTGTTCGGGTTTCAAAATTCCGCAGGTCATCGGGAAAACGGTATCACGGTATGCGGCAGACTTCCCGTGACAGAGCTTGTTATAGGCGGTCTGCATGCGCCCGCAAACGATGAGGACAAACGGCTCATCTCATCACTGTTTTCCGCAAAAGGTTATAAAACAACATGGCTTGACGATATGTACGGCTACTATCTTTGTCATATGGCGGAAATAATGCCCTATGCTTTTCTTTCCTTTGAATTGAATCATGAGCTTAAAAAAGCGTCGCATAAGGACATAAAACGTGTAATGAGGGCTTCAAATGAGATGTTTGAATATCTGAAAAGTATCGGAGTCAATATAATGCCTCCCAAAGAGGACGAATTTTACGGAAACGGCTTTAAATCAAAGGCAATGTTTCTGTTGTATTTTATTATGAGCCGCACCGTGCTCGGTGAGCTGATGCTTACCGACCACTGCAAAAACGGCGCAGATGAGATGAGGATAATTGATGAATTTGTACAGGAGCTTAGGACCGAAAAACCGGGAAAAGCTATGCCGATGTGGGACAGTATGAGAAAATCCTTGCGGAAATAAAAAGGATATAATATGAAAAAACACGGACTTCTCGCAAGAATGTCCGTGTAAAATTTTACGGTTAATTAAATATCACTTCAAGCCATCATCACTAAGTCCGTGGGGCGGCCATGCGTTTGGAATGTTTTCGTCTAATTTAAAATACATAGTGCAAACATCGTCCCCATAGCCTATCACCTTGTTTCTGTATAGCGGAAGTCCCATTTTTCCGAAGATCAAATAGTCAAGATTGCAGATATACGGCATATATTCCGTTAGATTTTTCTCTTGCATATACATAGCAAACCCGCATCTTACGCACACCATTTTATGGGAATATTCCGCATTCGGCTGCTTGTATTCGTAATCCCAAGCATAGCGGTATTTGGCGGCGCTCTTTTTATGAGACGCAGTGTACAGCTTTAGGAGCTTTTGAAAAAAGCCTTTTCCCGCAATGCAGCGAACGGCTTTTACAAGGAATTTCGGAATACCGCCATACATTTTTTCGTACACGTCGGTCATAAGCCTGCCGATTTTTTCGGGCGGGATATTATGATTTTTTCCCGCAATAAAAAGTGCGACCCAATAGCAGGAATCTACCAGATCTATTTCGTGTTGATTATTAGCGCCTATGTACGGTATATCTTCAAGAAGCTCACAAACAAAAATCTCTTTCGCTTCCTCCAATAAATCGACATAAGGAACACCGAAAAGGGATTCCAAATCATTCTTTGCATAGGAATATTGCTTGCTCAGTTTTTTCAGATATTTGGACTGTCTTTTTTGGTAATATTCGTTCATTTTATAAACTTCTTATTCCTCTTGATAACCACTAAAAAACAGGGCATATTAAGCAGACGGCTGTTGTTTATAAGTATATCATAAAAAATAAAAAAGTCAAATGCAAACGCCGCCCTAACCGATCCTCCCATTCTCAATATGCAGGATATGCGTACAGCACCGCTCTATAAGCTCCGGATCGTGAGTGACCACAAAAACCGTCTTTTCCCTGCTTGCCGCTTGTATCAGCCTTGCCGTTTCCAACATTCGCTTATAATCAAGACCGCTTGTGGGCTCGTCGAGAATAAGGACGGGTCTGTCGGACATCATAGCCGAAGCGATCGCAGTGCGCTGTTTTTGACCGCCCGAAAGGGACATAGGGTGACGGTCTCTGAGTTCCCACAGCTCAAGCCGCCTCAGCAGTTCCTCTGCCTTTGCACCGTTTTCTTCTGCCGCTCCCAAAGCCGCCTCCTCCGCAACGGATTCCGAAAAAAGCTGGTGATTGACGTCCTGCATCACCATATAAGACAGCCTTCGCATATTTTTGGAGGAATATTTTTTCCCGCCTGCCGTAACGCTGCCCTTAAACCCCTTTTTCAATCCGCATAACGCTGCCGAAAAGGTGGATTTTCCCGCTCCGTTATGTCCTATGACCGCCACAACGGCGTTTTGGGGCACTTCAAGCCTCGGAATGTCAAGTGCGGTCTTTTTTCCGTAATTATAATAAAAATCGGAGAAAATCAGCGCTTCACCGTTATATTGTCCGTTTTCCTTTATCAGCGGGCGAAACCCGATAGGACTGTTCAAAAAGTCCGTATGCTCCCCTATTCCTCTTAGTCCCAACGAATACAGCTTTTCATCGCTTAACGAAAAAAAGTCCCTTTCGGAATATTCATTTGAAACCGCACCGTTCTCCATTAAGATCACACGGTCGCAAACGCCCTTTAACCGGCTCAACCTGTGCTCGGCGATCACAACCGTTTTGCCCGCTCTTTTCCATAAAAGCAGGGTATCTCTTAATTCACTGATCGCATCGGTGTCCAAGTTTGAGGTCGGCTCGTCCAGCACAATGATCTCGGGCTGCATTGCGGAAACGCCTGCACAGGCTATTTTTTGCTTTTCGCCGCCCGACAGATTGAAAATATTGCGGTTCATCAATTTCCAGATATGCATTTGCGCTGCCGTTTCCGTTATGCGCCGCCGTATCTCCTCCTCGGGCAAGCCCATATTTTCGCAGCCGAAGGCTACCTCCCCCGTGGTGTCCACACAAAAAAACTGGCTCCTCGGGTTTTGGAACACGCTGCCGACCTTGGCGGAAAGCTGTTCAAGTGGCGTTTTATGAGGATCAAGACCGCATACCCTTACCGCACCCGAAAATTCGCCCTCATAGTAGTGGGGGATCAGACCGTTTATCAACCTTGTCACGGTGGTTTTTCCGCAGCCCGAGCCGCCGCACAGCAAAACGCACTCCCCCTTGAATATGTCAAGAGTGAGCTTGCTCAGTGCGCCGAAATTCGTTTCCTTATAGGAAAACGACGCATTTTTTATATGTATTGCAGGCTCGCTCATTCTATCACCCCCGCACTCATCAGTATCAGTAAAATATAAGGCAGAAGAAAGCATATCGCCAACACAAGGTCTTGTATGTGAAATCCTATACGGCAAACATTGGTGCGCTTGGTTTTTGCGCCAAGTCCTCTGGTAAGCGCAGCTTGGGATAATTCGTTCCCGATGTTTACGGAGCAGACTATAAGCGGTACTATACGGTATTCAACGATCTTTGCGGCATTTTTGCCCCCGATGCGAATATCCCGCATTTTCATTGCGGCATTGATAGCGCCGAATTCCTCCGTTATCGTGGGGAACAGGCGGAACATAACGGACATCGGTATCGTGACGGCGTTCGGTATGTGCATTCGCTCCATTGCCGCAATAAATTCGCTTACCGTTGTGGTGGAAAGAAGATACGTTCCCATAATAATTCCGGGCATCAGCCGCAGCAATACCATAAAGGTTATTGTCAACAGGCTTTGCCATATTCCCTGCACATTAACGAAGAAAAAGGCTTGAACCGTTTCAAGTATGCAGTACACCGCACCGTACAGAAAAGCTTTTTTCGGCTGCTTTGCCGTAAATAAAAGAACTATGGGGGCAAAGCCCGCTATCCTCGATATCCACGGAGTATGCTCTGCTCCGACGCCGCCGATGACAAACACGCATATCGTGATCATTGCAAAAAGCTTTGTCCGAGGATCGAAAACGATCCCTCGGTTTTCAATATCCGCTTGAAATAAGCCGTCCATTTATGCGATCCCCGCCTTTTTAAAGTGCTTGGAAAGCATTTTTCTGCCCAACAGTCCGCCGATGATCCCGCATACAAAGCATACCGCAACCAAAACCGCAAACGTCCACGGCGGAAGCATTTTATCGATCGTGTCCGCAAATTCCTGTCCCACGGATTCCGCACGGGAAGCAAGGAACGCCTCTCTGTCAAAAAAGAACAGCATATAATTTGCGGCGATCCACAAACTGAAAACCGCATTGGTGAGCACGGCTTTTGCGGCGCTGGCGTATTTGCCGCTGCGGTAGATAAGCTCCGCCGCCAATCCCGAAACAATTCCGACCGCCAGCGCATAAAAGCCCATTCCCGTCAGAAGCATTAAAAGCCCCATTATAACGCTCATTATCCATATCATGCCGAATTTTTTTACCTTGGTCAAAAAGAGCATAAACACAATGCCGCCCAAAATAGGCACCAGCACCGCTAACATTGGGTACATAACGGGTATGGAGCCCAGCATTGCGCACGCCATAACAATAACAAAATAGATAGCCGAAAAGATTCCCACGTTGATGAGATCTTTTCCTTTTAGTTTTTCTTTCATAGCAATTCTCCTTATGTTTTTTATTATCAAGCTGTCTGAGCGACAGAAAGATACAAGTGTAAGTTAGCTAACGCTAACCTGTATTGATAGCTAACGATACGAGCCGCTTGTTCGCTGACAAAAGAAATAAGGACCTCGCAGTCCTTACAATCCCATTATGTGCTTCCAACCCGGCATAAAAAATTTATCGATAGTATCTAAGCAGTGCATAGCCTTTTCTTCGTCATAATCGTGAATGACAGGCTCGAACATCGCCGACACGTAAGCGCTGAGCAGCATGTGCAATTCCTCCTCCAATGGCTCTTCTGCGGGATAACCCCGAGATTTCATATACCGTATTCCCTCGGCAAGCTCGCCCTGCTGAGCGGAAACGAAATCGTGTATAAAATTCTCGTATTTCGTTCCCCGAGCGCAGCAAAGCAGCAGCCGAAACTCCTCTTTATTCGGGTAAACGACCTCTTTTATAAGATCGGTAAAGCTCTGTCCGAATAGCGAGCCGCTGTCGGCTTTTTTCTCTGCTAAAGCGTACTTACGCTTTTTGTGTTTCTCCAGCCAGTCGTTGATCTGGTCGATAAGCGGCTGTATCAAGGCGTCGAACATATCCTCTTTATCCTTGTAATGACGGTACAGCCCCGCAGAGGACATATTTGCCCGTTCGGCTATGCTGCGCACCGACGCATTTTCAAAGCCCTTTTCGAGAAATTCCGCCTTCATCGCCGCAATTATGCGCAGGTGGCTGGCTGTTTTATCCTTTGGCATTTTGTCTCCTATTGTGAACATTGTTAGCTATCAACGTTTATTTTAGCACTTGTTTTTCAATTTGTCAAGGGGATAATGGGAAAATCCACAGTGCTCAACAAATCGAAAATTTTTACCAAATAAGCGTGCATATCCAAGCAGCCAATGCGCAAACGAACGGATATACAATAATGCGGATAATTTGGCTTTTTAAGTTAAAGCCGTATTTATGAAAGCTCTCACACACGTCCACCTCGGGATAATAGCGCTGAAAGAAATGCGAACGGGTTACCAGTAAAAAGTCAAAGCAGATCATATCATATGCCTTATATGCATACAGCATGATCAGAAATCTGCCGAAAAACTGCCAAAACCCGAAATTGTTCCGCACACCGTTCCATACAGCCAAGACCGCTGCCGCCACAACCGTCAGCAGGCTTAAGATCAAAAGCGCCCACCCAAGCAAATGCTGTCCCTTGAAGCGCTCGGGCTTGGGCTGTATCAGCTTTTGTGCGTCCTTGGGCGCAGAGCCGAAAAACCGCTTGTCCTGCACCAGCGCAACCGCCGAATACAGCATAAGCGTTATTCCGCCTATCGCAAGCAGTGAAAGCAAAAAAGTTGTCATACGTCCTCCTTTGTGGTTAGCTATAGCTAACATATTTATTATATCATTGAAGCTCAAAGTTGTCAATAGCTTTTCAGTTAAAGCATCAAAATCCGAATATATTTCAAATAACCTATTGACAAACCGAAAAAAAGAGTTTATAATCAAAGGAGTGCGCAGTAAAATTTGTCAACAAGCTCCATGAGTTTCACTCTGCGGGCTGGCTCAAAATTATGGGACAGTAACGTCCTTTAATTTTTTGACCATAGGTTAGCGAACACTAACCAACGCTTGATAACATAAACCGCAGCGGTTTAAAAAAATAAAGGAGGAATAAAAATTGAAAAAGAAAAGTAATTTTTCGGAGCTTATGAGCTATGCGGGCAAGCATAAATATCTGACATATTTGTCCATTGTACTGTCGGTCATAAGCTCGGCGCTGACGCTACTGCCTTTTGTTTTCATATACCTTGTTATAAAAGAGGCAATAGAGGTCGCCCCTAATTTTTCGGAGGCGGTGAACATAGCCCGAAACGGTTGGCTTGCGGTGATATTTGCGCTTATTGCCATTGTGGTTTATATGAGTGGACTTATATGTTCTCACATGTCTGCGTTCAGAATTGCGGGAAATATTAGGAAAACGCTGTTGTCCCACATCACCAAGCTGCCCATGGGCTTTATCGGCGAAGCAGGCAGCGGCAAGATCCGCCGTATAGTAAACGACAGCAGTGCGGCAACCGAAACCTATCTTGCCCACCAGCTGCCCGATATGGCAGGGGCTATTGCAACACCCATAGGAATGATGGTGATGCTGTTTTTGTTTGACTGGAGATTCGGGCTTATCTGCCTTGCGCCTGTGGTTTTGGGCTTTGCGGCAATGTTCAAAATGGCGGGTCCGAAAATGGCGGAGGATATGAAGCACTATCAGGACGCACTGGCGGATATGAATAATCAGGCGGTGGAATACGTCAGGGGAATACCCGTTGTGAAAACCTTCAATCAGACCGTGCACACCTTTACTCGATTTAAAAGCTCCATAGACGGCTATTACAAATTCTGTATCAAATACTGCAAGCAATGCCGAACCCCCATGCTGCTCTATACCGTGTTTATAAACAGCGCCTTTGCATTTCTTATAACCTTGGCGCTGATCTTGTCGGGCGGCGAGGCAGTGCCGCAGTCGATACTGTTAAGCTTTGTCTTCTACGTTATATTCACCCCCGTTATTGCCACCGCAATGACCAAGGTGATGTACACAAGCGAAAACGGAATGATAGTCAGCGACGCACTCTCCCGCATTAACTCCATACTCGAAATGAAGCCCTTGCCCGAGACGCAGCAGCCTCAGACCCCCAAGGACAATACCGTAGAATTTGAAAATGTTAGCTTCAGTTACGTCAATGCGGAAGAAAACGCATTAAACGGCGTTTCCTTTAAAGCGGAAGCCGGAGAAACCGTCGCCCTCGTAGGTCCGTCCGGAGGCGGAAAAACCACGGCAGCAGGGCTTATTTCCCGATTTTGGGACGTGACGGGCGGCGAAATTAAGGTAGGCGGCGTTAACGTAAAAAATATCGAAAAATCCGTGCTGAACGATACGGTATCTTATGTTTTTCAGGACAGCAGGCTGTTAAAAACCTCGATTTTTGAAAACGTTAGGCTCGCCAAGCCCGACGCTTCCCGCAAAGAGGTGGAAAACGCCCTGCACAAGGCACAGTGTGATGATATTATCGCAAAGCTGCCCGACGGCATAGATACCGTTATCGGTACAAAGGGAGTATATCTTTCGGGCGGAGAGCAGCAGCGCATTGCCATTGCCCGAGTTATGCTGAAAAAATCCCCCATAATAATTTTGGACGAAGCCACGGCATTTGCCGATCCCGAAAACGAAGCGCTGGTGCAGCGTGCATTCGAGGAATTATCCAAGGAAAAAACGGTTATCATGATAGCCCACCGTTTAACAACGGTCAAAAACGCCGATAAAATCCTTGTGTTAAAGGACGGTGTGATCGAAGAAACGGGAACGCATGGCAGCCTTACCGAAAAGGGCGGCCTTTATGCGAAAATGTGGCAGGAATATCAAACATCGATAAGCTGGAAGATCGGAGGCGCAGTATGACGGAAAAAATTATGAAAAAATTTGCCCTGTCGCAGGAAGGCGCAAAGGGCTTGATACAAGCGACGGCGGCGTGTACGGCCGGCGATATTGTGCTGATGTTCCCCGTGGGCTTGCTGTATTTTTTGGTAAGCGATTTTATGGCGGGTGCGGTTCCCGAAAGCCGTTATGCGTTGTACATTGCGGGAATTACAGCCGCTCTGCTTTTGATCTTCTTTACGGAGCTTTGGAAATACAACTCCACATATTTTTCCACCTATCGGGAATCGGGCGCTTGCAGGATAAGGCTTGCGGAGAAGCTGCGCCGCTTGCCGCTATCCTTTTTCGGCAAAAAGGATCTTGCCGATCTGACAAATACAATGCTTGGCGATGTGGAAGTAACGGAGCATATGTATTCGCACTATGTGCCGCAGTTTTATGCGTCGATAATTTCCACCTGCGTAATTGCGGTAAGCCTGTTTTTCTACGATTGGCGGCTGGCGCTTGCAGCGCTGTGGGTATTGCCTGCGGCTCTTTTGACGGTGGGAGGCTCCAAAAAAGCGCAAAACCGTTTCAGCTTTAAAAAGAGCCATGCGCAGGTTGCGGTTCAGGACGGCGTGCAGGAATGCCTTGAAACCGTTCGAGATTTAAAAAGCAATAATGCACAGCAAAAATATTTGGACGGATTGTTTGAAAAAATCGACGCTTTGGAAAGCAGAAGCATAAAAAGCGAGCTTGGCATAGCGATGTTTGTTGTCCCTGCGCAAATGATCTTAAAGTTAGGCATTGCCACCGTGGCGCTGGTGGGCGGTGCGCTGCTTGTAGACGGTTCGCTTTCCTTGATAACTTTCTTCATGTTTTTGCTTGTGGTATCGAGAATTTATGAGCCTATGACATTTTGTCTGCAAAATTTGGCAGCGATAAACTCTTTGCAGATAAATATCGACCGCATGAACGAGATCGAAAATTGCAGTGAGCAGGGCGGAGAAAAGAGCTTTAAGCCCGACGGCTACGATATTGTGTTTGAAAACGTGGGATTTGCCTATAGCAATGACGAAACGGTGTTAAAAAACGTTTCCTTTACGGCTAAGCAGGGCGAGGTAACGGCGCTGATAGGTCCTTCGGGCGGCGGAAAATCCACGGCGGCAAAGCTTGCGGCAAGATTTTGGGACTGTGACAGCGGAAGGATCACCATAGGCGGCGTTGACGTAAAAACGGTCGATCCCGAGCAGCTTTTGACGGCGTTTTCTATCGTATTTCAGGACGTTATGCTGTTCAACAACACTGTTACGGAAAATATCCGCATCGGCAGAAGGGGCGCCACAGATGAGGAGGTCATGGCTGCGGCAAGGCTTGCCAACTGCGAGGAATTTGTGGAAAAGCTCCCCGACAAGTGGAACACCGACATCGGCGAAAACGGCAGCTCTCTTTCGGGCGGAGAAAGGCAGAGAATTTCCATTGCCCGAGCCTTTTTGAAAAATGCACCCATAATTCTGTTAGACGAGGCTACCGCCTCACTTGATGCGGAAAACGAAACCGCCATTCAGTCGGCGCTTTCAAGGCTTATCAAGGATAAAACCGTTTTGCTTATCGCCCACAGAATGCGTACAGTTTCGGGCGCAAATAAGGTAGTTGTTCTTTCCGACGGCACGGCGGCGGAGCAGGGCAAGCCCGACGAGCTGCTCCTCAAAAACGGGATTTTTTCCCGAATGGTAAGTCTGCAAACCGAAGGTGTTATTCAATAAAACAGCAATTACAGCCTTTGTTCGATGTATCCGAACTGGGCTGTAATTGTTATCTTCAATTATTAAAAAACCTGTGTTATTTAATAAATTAGTCATAAGTAACAAAAGGTGTGCTTCTTCATTTTAATTTATATTGCACATCTTGACAAAGCGATCTTGTTTGTGTTATTATATAATAGTTAGTATCAGCTAACTTTTTTCACCGACAAGCAATCGACGATGCTTTTGCGAATACCGTGTTTAAGCCCTGCGGCTTTTCGGCAGCATGCCGTGCGCCTTTGGCGGCGTCTTGCTTGACTTAACGGGAGGATAAATTATGGACGACAACATTAAAATTTTGGACAGCGGCAAAAAAATGAAATTGATCAAAATTACGGCTGCAAAAATTCTCGGCGAAGCCGAAACCGAAGCCGTGTGGAAATCCGCAAGGAAATATCTGAGGCAAATCCTTTCGCATTATAAAAATATTTCTCCGAAGGAGCAGTACCATACGGATCTGATTTTTCCTCATATTGCGGTTTACAAGGCGCTGCTTGAAAATCACGGTGACAAAGCCATGGAAATTATGGAAAAAGGCGAGGCCGTTTCCGCTCAAAAAAGCGCCAAAAAATTCCAAAGCATGGTCGGGCTGCCGTTTGGGCAAAAGCTTTTCCTTAAAGGCTTTGCCGCAGGGTGCAGGTCGGGCTTCGGCGAAGATGCGGGATTTAAGCACATTGTTTTTCGGGCAGATTCACACTGTTATAAAATGGACGTTACCGCTTGTCCGTATGTTAAGTACTGCAACGCCGAGGGCTGCGGCGAGCTGACACACATATTCTGCGATAACGACGTTTACGCTTACGGTCATCTTGACGGGATAGCTTTTGAAAGAAGCCAAACGTTGGGAACGAACGGGGAAAAATGCGATTTTCTTTTGTACATAAACGATAAAAAATAAATTTTTCAGAGGTAAAACTGCAATGAAAAGCGAATTTAACAAAATCGGAATATCCGACGAGCTTGACATTCCGAGAATCAAGCATCTTTTAAAAATAGGTTTTTTTGCGGCGATAATTGTTCTTGCGGGAGATATTCTGATAGGCTACGGCGCAGCGGATTCCGATATTGCGGGGATCCCCGTGACATTTGCAAGGTATCTTTCCGTATCCGACGGCAGGCTTTTTTGGGCGGCGATTTTGGGAATGATAGGCATACCGATCGAGTGCCTGTGTTATTTTGCGGTTTATCGGCTGATAGCCCCCAAAAGTGCGAAATACGCACACGCATACCGCGCGGGGATCTTCGGCTGTATGATCTTCGGCGCCTGCGGCGTTCATGTGCCGTGCAGCGCCGCAGTATATTTTCTCAAAAAAATGTATGCGCAAAATCCCGACACGGCTCTTGACGAGGCGCTGAAATTTATTTTGTATTTTATGCTCCCTGCGACGGTTTTGTTTCTGATATTTTTTGCAGTGCTGAATATTACGCAAATCGCAGCGGTTGCAAAAGGCTTGACGCCGCTCCCGAAATGGGCTTGGATATTTAACGTTCTGTTCGGAATATTGGCGGCGGCGATTTTCAAATTGCCTAATCTGCCGCTTACCAACGGACTTGCGGCGGGCTGGATAAGCCTCGGAAATTTTTGGACATTCGGCGGTCTGCTGATAATGCTGGAAAAGAACGGTGCAAAAAAATGAAAAACAAACGGCAAGCTGAAATCAACGCTTTTTTTGTCGGCGAATTTGAAGAAGAAAAGGGCAGACTTCTTTTTAAAAAACAAGAAGCGCTTTTTCATACCCTTATGGAGCGGACAAAAGGAAAAAGCAAAAGCCAAATGAAAACGCTGACGCAAACGATCATGCCGGTAATAGCCATGTATCTGGTTCTTGCGGAATATGAGCCCGAAAAGGACTTCGCTCTGCGCACCGTCCGCAAATATATGATAGGCGTTGTGGGCAGCGGTAAAAACGGATCGATGAGAAAAATGGAAAAAGTGCCGGGATTTTTTTACATATACAGAAGCATATTTCTGAAGGTTATGCGTACAAGCGATTTATGGAGCAGCACGCAGAAATGCGGAAAAGAATTTTACGATGTTAACATTACAAGGTGCTTATGGCACGAATCGTGCCTTGAAAACGGTTGTCCCGAGTTGTGCCGTTTGTTTTGCGACGTAGATGATGTAACCTACGGCGGATTGGATAAAATCAAATTCAGCCGTACAAAATCACTCGGCTGCGGCGGAGACTGCTGTGATTTTCATTTTTCAAAAAAATAATTTCCCGCATTTTCAGCGTATTTTAACCCTATCGGTCTTTTTAATGCAAAGTAACGTTGAAACGGCAGCGGATGTAAAAATCGGCTGATAAATATCGGACCGTCAAAAAATCCGATGCGGCGGCAAATTATCGACGTGTGAGGCGGAGGGCTTGAAGAAAACTATGGGGACGGCGTTCTTGCCGTCCCTCAGCTTGTCGAAAAACCTCCCTCTGGTCGGTTTTCCGCCAAGCTGACGCCGCATTTGGCGGCTTGCCGCCAAATGCAAAAATCGGGCAGAGCCTTGCTCTGCCTCGATTTTAAGGCTTGATCATCATTTAGGGGGAAACCCTGATGGTTTCCCCCTAAGACCCCTTTCATTCCGAAATTTATAAAAGTGTGACTTTTTCGACAGACTGGGGAACGGCGTTCTTGCCGTCCCTTTGTTTTTCCGTTTCGTTTTTTTGCTTCGTTCAGCAGACAAGCCCCTCCCCTGCATTATGCGGAAAAAACGCATTTTGCAGGGGAAGGGCTTGCCTCTACCAAAAATCATAATTTTTTTCTGTTTTATCGGCAGGCTGAAACGTTAAAATAATTTCTATAATACTGCGGATCAAGCCAGCGCCTTCCCGAGATTTACGCATTTCGTCTCCGCCTCACCGTCGGGGGCTTCATTGCAAATAACGCTGTCGCATGCCAGCACTGCGCCTTTTGAAACGCAATTTTCCTCCCATGTGCGCATCCACTCGCCGTCGCCCCAGCCGTAGGAACCGAATAATGCGATCCTCTTGCCGCTGAGCTTCGGCTCGCAGGCCGAGAACATCGGCTCAAACTCGGTCTCCTCAAGCTGCTCCGAGCCCATTGACGGGCAGCCGAACGCAATTGCGTCAAAGCTGTCCATCATACTGCCGTCGAATTCGGCTGCCGTGAAGCTTGTAACCTCTGCTCCCGCCGATCTTGCGCCCTCGGCTACCTTGGCAGCCATAAGCTCCGTGTTTCCCGTTCCGCTCCAATAAACCACTGCTGTTTTATTCATTTTTAAAACTCCTTTCTTTGCCCGAGAGATCATATTTCCATAGGTTAGGCAGCCACGGTGAGCTGTCTTACGCTCCTTCCCTGTTCCCAAAGCCGCATGTAGACCGTTTCGCATTTTCTGTAGCGGGCAAAGGTTTTTACCGCCTCACATTCGTTGCAGTACACCTTCCAGCAGCCCGTGCATTTGCAGTTTTGACCCTTGTTGCGAATAAAGCCTATCACGTCGTCAAGAGGATAACCGAGGAAAATTCCTATCTCATGCGGAAAGCTTCCGCCGCTCAAATGCGATCTCAATGTGGAAAGCGTTGCGCCCAATCCCGAGCCGTCATAGCCGCTGCTTTGAAGAAACTGCCTTACCTTGGGGCATCTCAGCTCCTCCAACAGCCTGCTTTTCCGAAAAACATAGATCAGGGCGTGATCATCAGCTTCCCGCAGCGGGATCATTGCCACTCCCTTATCGGAAAAAATTCTGTTCCATCGGCAAAGAATGTCGTTCAGCTCCTTGCGGCAAGTGAATTTAACGGTAAACAAACTCGCCGTTTTCAAGGAGGCAAGCGTTGGTGAACAGTGACGGATAAGACTTTTTTCAATGTTTTCGGATAAACTCATATGTATTCCCTCTGTAGGCTGTTATTTATTCAGTTAGTTTAAGCTAACCTATTTGCGAAAATAAACGCCGAATTATTTCGGCGAATATAAAAGGGGAGGTGTTAGTTATAACTAACTATTGATATTATACCATATGCTTCCTTCGATGTCAATAGTTTTTTGGGGATTTTCAAAAAATTTTACAAAATAAATTATTTCCTATTGACAAATCAGTTAGTATATGCTAATATATCTATGAACAAATCTAAAATTATTCACAGGGTGAGAATTATGGGAAAAGCTTTTTCGGACGATGAAAAACAAGCGATAAAAAAGCGGCTGCTTGAAACAGGCACGGAAATGTTTCACGACAACTCGGTAAAAGCAATAAATATACGGGAGCTTACCGCCAGAGCAGGCATATCACAGGGCGGCTTCTATACATTTTACAGTGATAAGGACGAGTTCGTGCTGGACGTGATGAGATACCGTTCGGAGCAGAAAATCGCCGATGCGGAAAAGCTGTTTTTGCAGTCGCTCGATGATCCCGCCGACTTTATGAGCAGGGTGCTGTTCGATTACCTTATAGATATGAAGCACAAAACGGATACCCGCGAATCTTATTCCGAGGTTTTCAAATTACTGATCAAGCAGTCGGAAAAGATCGAAGCGGGAGGCATAATGCTGTTTCGGGGATTTATGGAAAGAGTGGCGGGCTTTTGGAAAAGCCAAAACGTCCCCGTTAAGGTCGACATCAAGGGAATGTGCGGCGTTATGTCGGGTGCGCTGGTGCTTTTTATTCACAGCAAAATGATCGATAATGATTATTTTGACGGCATATTCAAGGCGTTTATAGACGCAGGCGTAAAAAAATACATAAAGAAAACGGAGGACAAGCAATGATACGCAAATTTAACGAGATAGGAAAAGACGATGTTATGATCGCAGGCGGAAAGGGAGCCAATCTCGGCGAGATGACAAGAGCGGGGCTGAACGTTCCGTCGGGCTTTGTGGTGACGGCGGACGCTTACCGCAGCTTTCTTGCCGAAAATAATATCGATGCGGAAATATCGGCGCTTCTCGACGAGGCGGGAGCGGACGAGCAAAGACTGTTTTCGGCGGCGGAAAAGATCCGCAGTCTTATTACGGCGGGAAAAATGTCTGCTTCCTTGCGCAATGCGGTTAGCCAAAGCTACCTAATTCTCTGCCAAAATGCCAAAACCGATTCCCTGCGTGTTGCCGTGCGTTCCTCCGCAACTGCGGAGGATCTGCCCGACGCCAGCTTTGCGGGGCAGCAGGAAACATATCTGAACGTTATGGGCGCCGATTCTCTTTGTGAAAACATAATCCGCTGCTACGCTTCGCTTTGGGGAAACCGTGCGGTAA
>JAMPBF010000002.1 GCA_023666805.1 Bacillota bacterium | reverse complement strand
TTTTTGCGTTAGCAAAAACGAATTTCCTTAAGGGAAATTCGAGAAAAATTGAGACGGAAACGAGCTGAGGACGAGCCGAAGGCGACGGACGAAGCCGTTTCCCTTTTGCAAAAAACCGCAGCCGAAGCTGCGGTTTTTCCAAAAGATGTGTGATATTGTTACCAAATAGATTTCAAAGGCGAATAAACATAAAAAACGCTCCCTGTTTGCTGGGAGCGTATTTGCTGCCCGCCATGCGGGCTGGTGGACCTGAAGGGGATCGAACCCTCGACCTCTGCGTTGCGAAAGTAATATTAAATTCTCAAAAAACATTATTATAAAAAGATTTATATTATCCGCTGACACCCCTTTGACACCTCTCGCTATCCTTTCCAAGGAATATATCAAGCTTTGCCATGCTCTTCTTTTTATATTCTGCATCTAAATGCGTGTATATCCCCATAGTAGTAGATATATCAGAGTGCCCCGCCTGCTCCTTGGCGGTCAAAACATCTACACCTGCCTTATACAGCAGCGTGATATATGTATGCCTAAGCCAGTGGGCTGTAAACTCGGGGATAAGCATTGGCTTTTCTGTCGGATCGTATTTGCCGGGCTTTTTCCCGTTAGTTTCAAGACAGCTTTGCCAATTGCCGTATTTAAGGTTCAAGTCGCATAGATAGCTTCCCCACAGTCTTTTCCACCCGGTGCTTGACATGGGTTTGCCTTTGCTGTTTGGACAAACCAAAGAGAAACGAGAGTGAGGCACTCCCTCTAAATAGCTTATCAATACCTTTGGAATGTAAACCGTTCTTGTAGCGGCAGAGGTCTTTCCGCCCTCCTTTATGTGTGGCTTTCCGTCAATCATCTCTACCGATTTTGTGACATTGATAGTTCCCTCTGTTAAATCAATATCTTCCCAAGTCAGCGCCAGCAGCTCGCCTCGCCTCAGTCCTGCATACAGCATTATCATAGCGGCAGTCTGCGCCCTGTGAGGCGTTTCTAAGATCCACTGCTGCTCCTCATCGGTAAGCGCTCTCCGAGTTGAGCTTTTAGCTGCTTTGGGTATCTTCACCGCCAAGGCACAGTTATAATCAAGCACCCTGTTTTCAATGGCGAGTTGTATTATCTGAGCCGCTACGTTTTTTATTTCGTTAAGCGTGTATTTGGCATAAGGCTTTCCAGTCCGTTCCGACGGTTCGGAAGCAAGGTTGAGGATTATGTCCTGTAGGTCGGACGTGCGGATTTTGCCTATCGGATATGTGCATAGATCGGACAGATTTTTATAACGAGCGCAGTATGTGGCATATCTGCCAGCCGAAACCTCGGATTTCTTCAGTTTTAACCACTTTTCGCCCCAAGCGCCGAAAGTGTCCCGCTCGGCGGAAACATCAAGACCTTTTCCAAGCTTGAGCTTTACTTCCTGCACCTTTTTCTCCAGTTCTCTGGAATTTGGGGCGTAGACATATTTATACTGCTTTTTGCCGTCTTTATTGATACCTATGTATACCTTGGCTTGCAGGCGACCATCGGGGCGTTTTTTGTTTTTTGTGGGCATGGTATCACCTCTTTTTTCAGATGTCCATAGGAGCGCTTTTTGACATTTAAATCTTTCTTGATTCAGCCTTTGAGATTCGCCCAGTTTAAAGGAAGACCCATTTCTTTTATAATATAACCACCAATATTGGGATTTTGAATAATTGATGATTTATTAATAAAGTTCTCAAGGCTTTCAAAGAAGATTTTCCCTTCACGCCCATTTATAAGACATCTGCAGCAAACAAGAAATCCAAATAGCCTTTTTCTTTCATTTTCATAAGTGTTTTCTCCAACTTCAATGTGCTTTTTTAAGTAATCTAACCCAACACCCGATTTTGTTTCATAATCGTATAGCCTTTCATTATGGGCACACACATTTCTGAAAAGGGTAATCATATTAAGCATTTTTTCAAAGTCTTTTGGTGAACTTAAGTGAAAATCTCCACATACTTTTTGTTGAGTTTTTGTTTTTAGTAAAGAGTACATTTTTGAAACCTGCCCAAATGTCATAGCATTTATAACAACCCAAAGAGGGATTTCTCCGCAATGTTTGTCCTTATAATGCTTGATGTATGAATGCTGATTATCATTATAAATATTTATTAATATTGAGACGAGCTTGATAATTTCTTGAATTTTTTGTATTCCACTGTAATTATAATTATCTGCATTAATATATCCGTTAACTTCTTTGAAATCTTCGGAAAAGTGGTAAGAGAGACTGGCTTTTACTCTTCTTTCGATCAAGAGTATGTGTTCTAAAATAATTAATCTCAGTTTTTCATCAAACTTGTAGAGTTGTTCTATGTCCTCAAAATGCGTTCCCTCTTTATACCTGCCGTTTTCAGCCTTGAAAGGCTTTTTATATCCGTTAATCAACGCAAAATAGCCAATGTGTTTTAAAGAGTGAACTGCATGCTCAATATTATTAACAATAAGTCCCTTGCTTTTTAAAATCTTTATTTGCTCATAATGGCTTTTAAATTCCTTCTGCATAATTTCAATAATAAAACAAAAAGGAACTCCTAAAGGAGCTCCTTAATGGGTCAAGCATGCGTTTATAGGATTAAATCCCATAAAAACATTTGCTCAACACGATCCGTTTGTTTATTTTACCATAAGACATATAAAATGTCAAGTGGTTTTTACGGATTTGTTTTATTTTACTCCTATTTTTTTAAAATATTCTTTAATTTTTGTTTAAATTGACTAAATTATTAAAATTGGGTTTGCAGGCGAGTGCAAAATTTACAATTTATTCAAGCATTTTTTTAAAATCATTTAATGTAGCGGCACTTAAAGGTTTTAAATTATTAAGATTTATATTAAACTTTTCAAAATTGTCTGTAAAAAACTCGTCAAGTTCAAATTGTCCGTTTTTAAAAATTATGTAAATATATCTTTTAGCAATTTCATGATTTAGGCAATCATTATCAATGAAAAAATCTTCCCACATTTTAAGTTTCTTGTCATGACTTAAGCTACTTGGAACAACGAAATTTATACAGGGAGAATATTTGTTCATAAATGCCTCTGCTCTTTTTATCAAAATAACACCCTTTTGGAAGAGCTTTCGGATAAGTTTATCATTTGAAGCTATTTCAAAAATTTTGCATTTTTGAGCAACAGAAGCTAAAGTCTCAGAATACATAAAAAGACCAGCTTCTGAGCATCTGTTTACGTGCACAAAATACGAAACGATTTCTTCAAACCTCTCTTTTTCAGCGCCCGCTAAGGATTTATAAAATTTTGAAATATAGTCATAGCGTTCCTGATTAAAATTTGGAGATTTTTTTCCATAAAAAATCCTACCTTGCTCAAGGTTTTTTCGATAAGAGCAGCTTTTAAAGTAATCATCAAGCTGTATACATTTTCCTTCGTCTGAGCACTGCCTGAATTTTGAGCAACAGCCAAAATTATCATGCGTACCGCATTGTTCTTTTTCTTGTTCGTTACCAGCAATCATATCAAAGGTGATTTCTTCGTATTCCATAATTTAATTCTCCTGATTACCATTGTTACACTATATGATATTCGTCTATGTTATCAATTTCAACGAAACCGTTTAAACAGCGATTATAACCGTATAATGTTAATAATTCCGTAATATCATCGTCAGGGAAATAATATTTTTCATCCATTTTCGCTTCTGTATCTATTTGGTTTTCTTTATTGCAATTAAGAGTAAAGACAAGATCTTTTTGTTTTGAACCATACGGAAAATACTTATCCTTACTCCCGTTATAATAACAATCCCAATCAAATTTTCTTTTTAAATATGTATAGGTTTTTCTTTGAGCTTTGTTAAAAGAGTTTACAAGCGAAATATCATAGGTTTGTGCAATTACATCATTTATTTCCGCAGCATTTTCTTGACACCATTTAGGTAAATCTGCTTTTAATATTTTTTTAGGCGCCTCAACGCCTATTTTTCCTAATGCGGATATTATATCCCTCTTATTCATCTTTAACAGCTTGTTTAGTAGTGGAGTTTCAACGAGCACCACTAACGAACAGTCGGAAAGCAAATCAGCATCTTCCTTGCACATAGTTATATATGAATTGCTACGATATAGATGCTCAAACAATAGGTCTTTTAGTATTCTTTGTGCCCTTTCAGTTGTTTTTTCAATTAGTTCTATCACTTCAAAAAAAGTATATTTTTCTCGAAAAGTCGTGATTTCCTCATTTTCTGTTTTTACAGCAAAAATGTAGGGAGCTTGCTGATTTGCATCTGGTTTTAACTCCTGTTCATCTTTCTTTTCCTTTTGGTTTATTTCATATCGCAGACGGTAGATGTGTTTGCAAGGTAATTTCCGAACAAAAAAATCTCGACAAGTGCAAGTATCTACTGTTGTTGTATAAGGAGTTTTTCCCGATCCGGAGAAGATACCGACACCATTTTCATAGTCTATACTTATTGGTGTACATTTCTTATCCATCGCACTTGCTTGGCGTTTGATCTGGTCAGGATGGCTATCAATATCGCTTGATTCTTTTATTTCGGACAGTTTGTCCTTGTCAAAAGCGGGACGTTTGATTATTTCAATGTAACCCAACTCGACAGCAAGTCTATAAATATGCTTGCAAGGCAAGCCCCGTTTTTGAAAATCATAACAATTACACTTAGATAAGGAAGTGGTGTAATATGGAAGATCTGATGTGCTTGAAAAAATGGCCGTCTCTGTCTTTTCGTTAACCTCATATCCAAAATCATAAGTCATAGCTCGTCCTTGCCGTGCAATTTGTGACTCATCGGTATGTATTTCGCTATCCCAGTTGTTCCAGTCTTTTAATATTTTACATCTTCCGTAAACCATATAAATAACCTTTCAAATATTAAAATCGTTATTTTTCATCAAAAATCCCACAAAGTGGGAATTTTATGCTATAATAATACCAGCACCGGTGACTCTTTGAAAGGAATACATAAAATATGGAAGGAAATGTACGACCTATCGAAACATCGTCCGATAATCTTGAAACAGATGTTTTATGCTTTGCGGAAATGTTTGAACAATTGTCATCGGAAGCCAAAGCCGCCATATTAGAATTATTGCGGCAGCTTAATGAAACAAAATAATTTTTCCGATTCCGCTGTCATTTGGCAGCGGGATTTTCTATTTGCAAAAAGCCTTCATAAAATTTAAAAGTGCTTTTCTTCTTTCTTCAGGTAGATTTGCAAAAAGCTGTATTGCTTCTGCTAAATCAGGGTCAGCAGTTGATTTAGTTCCTTTTGGGTTATCCGTATTGCCGAGAAGATAATCAACTGAACAGCCAAGGTATTGAGCAATTTTAGATAAAGCAGCAGGCTTGGGAGATGATTTCCCGCTTTTCCAATCACTAATATTGCCTGTTGAAATCCCCGTATCCTCTGAAAGTTTTTTTTGTGTTATGCCACGTTCTTTTAGTACATCAAATAAAACAGGAATTTTTGTTGTCATGTGCAAAAGCCTCCTTGACTTTTCTCGCATTTGCGAGTATAATATAATCAACCCAAATTACTCTGTGAGTTTAACAGCCTAAAACAGCAGAATAGGAGAAAACCATGGATATTCATTCACAAATTATTGAAGTTATCGCAACCACGTATAACAAAGGAAGCGGCACAGCCGAGGATCCAGTGCGAAGAACAACATCATATTTCAACTTAAAAGGAGAATTTTTATTCGAACGTGATGAATACGATGTTGCAATAGAACAAGATAAAATGCTTAGAGAAAGATACGGAGACATTTAATTCTTAATCTACACTTTGATGATAGTATTTGCATCTTCAACCGCCAATTCGGAATCAATATAACCAACACAAGCGTTAATGAATATTTTCAAATCAGAAGTGTCTCTATCGGCATGCTTTTTAACATAGTGCGTTTCATCATTTCCAATCCACGCAGATTTTCAGCAAGAGTTTGTATTTTAGTATTATCAATATAATTTTTGATACAATTCATCAAAGCAGACGATTCAATTTCTTCTTTTTTGTTGGGATAAAAATGAATCGCATAATCCTTAATTAAAAATTCTAACGCCTTTCGATATCCCATTCCTGAAATTTGGTTTAATTTGGACGCTTCCGCTATTTCAGCTTGATTGTATGTTTCTACGAATTGCAGAGATAAATTGTTAATGTATGATGAAAAATCTCTTTTTTCAAAGGTGTTAAGAGGTTCAAGCTCCCTTATGTTTGTTGTTTTATAAACACCGTTTTTCCTATCACATAATAATGCTTCGTAGCTTGAAATAAAACAATTTTGACATATTGTACAGAAATTTAATACCGTAGCATAAGTAAAATTTTCACCATAAATCTTGTGTGAATACACTGCTGCTGATAAACCTATTGGCTGAAGCCCTTTATTACACCTCGGACAAATTTTCGCTTTTTCATACATTAAGGTACACTTTGTATCTTCAAAGTCTAAAAGCACAGCATCAATTTTAGAAAACATATTATTTTCCTTTCAGCCGTCCTTTTGAGGGCGGTTTTTTGTTATTCTATACAATTTTAATAGAATCAAACTGGCTATTTACAACAAAAATTCGTAATTACGAGAATTTATCTTGACAATCTCGTAATTACGAGATATAATAAACTTGTCAAGATAAATGACAACGGCAAATACAACCTATCGATATTTAACTTGGCAAGTTTATTATATCATTTTTTGGTAACATTTGTCAATATATCTACGAAAAAAGGAGGTGTGATCATGAACGATTACAAAGAGTTACGTGCCGAAATCAGCAAGCAGAAGGTGCTAAGAGGTATGACCAACAAGGATCTTGCCGAAGCAACTCATCTCGGGAAAAGCACGATTGACGGTTTCATGGGCGGTAAACGGTACAGTGATCTTGTGGCAAATAGGCTTTGCGATTTGCTGGATATTCCGAAGGAACTTGCGGAGATATGAAATTGCAAAAAAGAGAGGTGAAAAAGAGTGGATAAAGAAAAAAACATTAAAGTTACAGCACTAATACTTGATGTTTTAGCAAAAAACAAATGCACCGTTGAAGAAACAAGTCATATCCTCCGAGTGGTAGAATCGGAGGTACGCAAATCAGCAACGGTGCAGGAGCGGGATTATTCAAGGGAGATTATAGCACAAAACATTTTGAAATACAACGGAGAGGGGTGAGATAATGAATATTCATTCGCAAATTATTGAAGTTATCGCAACCACGTATAACAAAGGAAGCGGCACAGCCGAGGATCCAGTGCGAAGAACAACAGCGTATTTCAACTTAAAAGGAGAATTTTTATTTGAACGTGATGAATACGATGTTGCAATAGAACAAGATAGAATGCTTAGAGAAAGATACGGAAAGGAAGTAATCCCATGAAAAAACAAGAAAAGACCCTCGATCTCAAAAGCAGCATAGACGAACTCAATTCGCTCTTGAAAACACTTAACCAGCTGAATGAGGTTTTGACCAGCGTCGCTTCATGCAGCGAAAAAATTGAAAAAGTCGAGGAACTCAAAAAGTCTTTGCAAGCGCCTGCAAAAAAACGAAAGGAAGAAAACAATGACAAGGAATCGTCAAATAAGGTGTTGGGAAACGCTGCCCGTCTTAATTGACGCCGACACCTTGGCGCTGCTGCTAAGGATCGATCAGCAGGTGGTAAGGAAAAAAGCTCGGCAGGGCGAGATACCCGGCGCAAGGAAAATCGGGAAATTCTGGTATTTTGAAAAAAACATTTTGCAAAAATTCTTTGAGGAGGGAAACACCAATGGATAAAATCACCTTAACAGAGCTTTTTGCCCGCCACTGCAAGCTGCTTACCGAGGACATCGCAGCCGAGACCCTGAAAGGCAAATGTCGGGGTGCCGCCAAGCTCGCCGAAGTTGTGAAAAATCTGATAGAGCTTTACGCAAAGATAGTTGACATTTCCGCCGAAAAAGCAGACGAGCTGCTTTTTAACGAGGCTTGCGGAAAGTGTTCCCACGGCGTTTGGTATGCCGTTGTGGAAGAAAGGCTGCCCTTTAGCGAAACCTTTGCACATTTTTCCCGCTTTGTTAACACCCACTTGGATAAGGAGGATTGGGACGGGCTGAACAACGCCTTTGAGGCGACGGTGATATTTGCCGAGTGGAAACACCTGTCCTACGATGAAGCGGCAATCCGACTGATGAACAAGGCGGCGTAAATGGTTATCGAGAAAAAATGGGTAGTATTCGAGACCCGCACGGGACTTTACTATGCCGGAAACGATGAGAAGGACTTCCCCACTCCCAAGCCTCTCTCCTCTAAGACAAGGCAGTATTGTACGCAACGTAATGCCAAATGCGCCATTGACCGAATATCCGAAAAAACTGAGTACTATAACTTTGTGCCTCGGTACATAGAAAATCAGGAGGTCGAGGATACAGAAGCGGCAAAGGATCCTGACGGACTGACGGAAGCGGACAACCAAAAAGGCTGGAGGGAGGTGTACGGATTTGCCGTTCCCGGCACGGACAAGTTTGCTGCGTTCAAGCTTTGTCTTAAAGTGACAGGCGGCGTGGAGCGGTTCGGGCTAAAAAAAGAGGACGGAAGGATCTATGAGGGAGCCAATGAAAAAGTGCTGAGATCCTTCTGTGAAGCTTGCTATGATTTTCTGCTGCCGAGAGTTACCCGACAGGAAAGGATGAAAAATGAACGAAATTAAGTGTCCCGTCTGCGGTGCTGAAATACATGGGGGAGTAAATTGCGGTATGTACAGTGGTGCGACGGTCTGCGCCGAGCACTGTACCGACTGCGAATATTTCAGCGGTTGGGAAACCTCGGTAATACACTGCTACTATTTGACGGGTAGCAACCCGAGGAAAAGGAAAAGCCCGGCCGCAAGGATGCGGCAGACATTCGCACAAAGCGTCGGCAAGGACGCCGACGCCCAAGGCAAATGTTTAGACAAGGACGCCGACGCCTAAGGTAAATGTCGCAGAACTGCCTAAAAAGCAGTTCCGCAGGCGAAACGGAATAAAAAAGACCCGCCGAAAGCGGCGGGCGTCAGGGAAAATGAATTAATAACTAAAACCTATAATTATTATATCATTTTCCCGCAAAAATGTCAATAGGAAAATTTCAAAAAAAGGCTGAATTATCGCCTTTTTGGGAGCTTGTAATGAGTATTGACAGTTCGGTCAAAAAAGAAAATCAGTCAGCTGACAGCATTATTATGTCAGGCAAGACATCTTCTCTTTTTGCTTCTTTTTCTCTTTCAAAGAGAAAAAGAAGAGACTGATCGTTAAAAAAGGACAATGGGAAAATGAACAAGCATACATTTATTCGGGAGAAAAGCTTCTCCCGCTACGGCTGCCGCTTTATGCAGGCGGATTGGTACGAGTATTCGGAGGAAGAACAGGACAGCGTAAGGAAAGCCCGGCGCAGGAAAGCACGAGCCTCTCCTCCCAAAACAAAGAAGCTTAACGACAACTATTCAAGGAAGTACTTTGAGTGGCTTGTACAGAATAACTTCACCGAGAAGGACTACCACCTTACCCTGACCTTCGCCGATGCGCCCCAAAGCAGGGAGGAGGGAAAGAGGAAGCTGGACAACTTCATCAGGAGAGCTCGGCGGCTGTACAAGAAAAAGGGAGCGGTATTCAGGTACATATATGTGCAGGAGGGCAGGACAGGCGGAAAGCGGCTGCACTATCACATCATAGTGAGCGGCGAAGGGGTCGGCAGAGAAGAAGTAGAAGGCTTGTGGCACGAAGGATATGCGAACGCCGACCGATTGCAGATTGACAACACGGGACTGGAAAGTCTGATACACTACCTGACCAAGTCTCAGAAGAACGCAGAGAAGAACGAACGAAGCTGGAACTGCTCCAAGAATATGATCCGCCCCGATGAGACAGTGGACGATGACCGAATCACTAAGCGGCGAATGAGAAAGCTCATCGAAGCGGCAAGGAACAACGAGGTTGAAGCGTACCTGCGAAGCGTTTATAAGGGCTGGAATGTTATCGATCACGACATTGGGGAAAATCCCGTTACGGGTAGACCCTATGCAAGACTTAAGCTGATGAGGACCGGCAGCGGATAGCAGATAGCACCGAGACAATTCAGCCAAAAAATGAAAGGAAGAAAAAATAATGGATGAAATGATCACAAAGGCTTTGGAAAAGCTGGATAAAGAGTTTAACGAGAAAAAAGGACTGGGCAGCAAGGAGAATGCAGTGGCAGCTCCCGTGTATGAGGCGCTGAAACTGTTCTGCAAGCAGAACGGCGAGTTTTCGCAGGCGGTAGTTAACAGCTCCGGCACTCTGTCCGACTGTATCAAGAAAACAATGAATGGCTGCGGCAATGCTATTTCGGATCTGGACGTGTACAAGAAGGCGGTAGCATACTACTTCCCCGGCTCAGACGTAAAATTCGAGATGAAGATAGATTTAGGCGACGACGGCTTCAGCAATATCCACGACGCTCCCGCCAAAAAGAGTATAGCTCTGTCGTTGGACGATCTGTTTGAATAAAGGAGGGCGGCAAAATGAAAAAAGAGCTTGCGGAAAGCTATATTGACCAATTTCCCGATATTCCCGAAAAAATGCGGAACAAGGCTTGGCAGGAGCTTGAACACTTCATTCTGTTCGACCGTGAAGGAAATGCCCGCTGCACACGGTGCGGTCATGAGTTCAAGATAGACCGTTCCCTCTACAGGCATTGCGACAAAACGGAAAGGAGACTTACGCAAAAAAAGATATGTCCCGGTTCCGACCGCATTCCCACCGAAGAGCAGTGCCCCAACTGCCGCAAATGGGAGAATCTGATCGACGTTACCAAACGTTTCAGCGGGAAAACGACAGAGAGCGCAGCGAATGTAGCCTTTTTCCTTGCAGGGAAGGATAAGAATCTGTATGTACGGTGCTTTTATATCGATATTAGGTTCAAGCACGGTCAGCTCTCCCCCGTCGTCTGCCGTCAGGAGATGCAGAGGTATGTTTTCACTCCTCGGGGATCGGCAAGGTACGGACCGGGCTGGTGCTGGATAGACTATGGCAGCTATTTTAGAAAAAGCTATAATAGCAATGAATGGACGGTTCGGACAAAAATGACCGCTCCTAACTACGGCATATCCGCCTACTACATGGGCGATACGGATATAGGGCTTGAAAACATCAAGAAGACCTGGCTGCAATATTCCATGGCAAATGAGTATGGGAAGCAATCAAATTGTTACATCTACAGCTACCTCAACTTCTACCGCACTCATCGTGGAGCGGAAAAATTGATAAAGTGCGGATTTCTCAAATTTGTCAGGAGTGCGGTGGAAGATCGGGATACGGCAAGGCTCATTGACTGGAAGCAATCGGAGCTGACTAAAATGTTAGGCTTCACCAAGAAGGAATTGGACTTTGCAAGGAAAGCTCCGGACAAGCTGGCGGATTGTATCAAGGCAAAGAAGATCTTTCCGAAGCTTCCTGTCGAAGACGCTTTGAAGAACTGTGAAAGCTTTAATAACAGCAACGGCAGAGGATGGAGCGACAACATCGTTTATATACTTGACGCCGTCCCTGACGCCAATATCATGAAAATCGGCAAGTACCTTAAGAAAAACGGGATTTCCGCAGTGCTGTACAAAGACTATATTTACTTTTGCAAAAAGCTGAAATACGACCTGACCGATAAGGTCATACTTTCCCCGCCACACTTCTTTGAAGCCCACGACAGGGCAAACAGTGCTTGTCAAGCCGTAAGAGACGAAGAAGCGGCAAGGGAAAACGAGCTGAAAATGAAAAAGTTTGAGCAGCTCAAAAAACAAAGGAAAAAACTGGAATTTGAATTTGAAGATCTTGTCATAATCCAGCCCCAAAGCGCCGCCGAGATCGTGAACGAGGGCAAGATGCTTTCCCACTGCGTAGGCGGATATGCCCAGCAGCACCTGGAAGGAAAAACCAACATTTTGTTTATCCGGAAAAAATCGACATTGCAAACGCCCTACTTCACTATTGAGGTTACAAAAGAATTGGACATTAAACAGTGCCATGGATACAAAAACGAGCAAAAACGACAAGGAAGAAAGCCCGACAAAATCAAAAGGCTTGAAACAGCCTATCAAGAGTACCTGGACAAGCTTAAGAAATCGGAAAACAACTCCGTAAGACAGAAAGTGAGGATAACCGCATGAACGAAATAGTACAAACCCCAAAGGAACGTGCAGCCCTGCTGGACTGCCGAATCAACGCAAACGCACAGACCGCCGCCGAAAGTATTGTAGCGGTAGGCAGAGACTTAAAGACAATGAGGGACGAAAAGCTCTACACCGAGTTGGGCTTTGAGACCTTTGAAAATTACTGCAACGAAAAGGCGCACATAAGCCAGCGCAGCGCCTATAACTTTATCAAGGCTTATGAAACCTACGGAGAGCAGCTTACCGCCATTCAGCATTTGGGGATCACCAAGCTTGTAGCAATGACCGCCCTTGAACCCGAGGAGCGAAAGGAGCTCATAGAAAGCGGCGAGGCGGAAAGCCTTTCCACCCGTAAACTGGAAAAGAAGATCGAGGAGATGCAGAAAAAGTGTGACCAGCTCACCATGGAGCTGGAGGCGGCGGAAAGCAAAGCCACCGATGAGAGTGAGGCTGAAAAACTGCTTAAAAAGCAGAATGAGGAGCTTTCCAAGGAGCTGGAAGCGCTGAGATCCGTGCAAGATAGACAAGACCAAGCCGCCGACAAGGAAAAGGAAATGCTCCAAAACGACATAGAACTGCTTAGAAAGCAGAGGGACGAGCTGTCAAGCAAGGTGAACAAAATCGCCGAAACGGAAAGAGCTGCTGTGAAAAAGGCAGAGGACGCCGCTGCCAAAAAGCAGCGTGAAGCCGAGGAAAAGCACTCCGCAGAAATTGCCAAGCTTAAAGAGCAGCTTGCCGAGGCTGAGAAAAAAACAGCTTTGCAAGCGCCTGCAAAAAAACAAGCTCCTCCCGATACGCAGAAGGAGCGGGTGAAGTTTTACTGCGAGGAGTGCCTCCGCTCCTTTAATTCGGCGCTTGAAGCTACGGAAAACGTTGAAGAGGAGGAAACGAAAACCAAATGCCGTCAAGCGATCGGAACTATCGTTAAGAAAATGGAGGAGTTAATACAATGATCATCAAGAAAAAAGTAGCTTCGATTTTAAAAAAGAGTAAAACAATGCTGTTGGCAACGGCAGAGGACGGCACCCAGTGGGCAGGACAAGGCGCTGCCTACTACTCACTGGCGGGGCTGCCGCAGATGAACGTCGCCGAGGTGATGAACGCCCTTGACTACACCGAGGAGGAAAAGGCAAAATTCACCACGCAAACCACTGCGCAGTTGGGGGAAATCATCGAAGACAATTACCCTGCGGAAATTCCCGTGGACAGCATGAAACCCGTTTACTATGCAGAGGTCAAGTACATAATGTTCAGCGCCGGAGGAAGAGTGCTGTTGATCAACAGTGAGCTGCTCCAGCCTGTGAAACATCAAATGGAAACGGCGTTCTTCATGAGAATTAAAGAAGACGGGCATGTTGTTCTTTGCGTCAAGGTCGGAATATTCGCCGAAGCGGTCATTTGCGATGTGGAATTTAAAAGAAAAGGCATAGACGATCTTTTGGCGGGCATGGAGAAAATCAAGCAGGAGATCGCAAACGGATACAAGCCGCTTGATGAGGAAAATGAATACGAGCAGGAAACGATTGATTAGGAGAAAAAATGCGATTTGTAAAAGAAACGATGAGGGAATTTAAAATCAACGCTGTGATTGCGGCAGCACTGGCAGCAGTGCTTGCCGTATCGGCGTTGTTCGATAAAAAAGAAGAACAACCGCTCAGCCAAGAACCGATACACACGACCTGTAAGGCAGTTGTGTGCCGGTCTGCTCAGGACGAAGCACCGCAGACTGCCGTCCCCGCCGAAAAGGAAGAGGAAAAGCTTCAGCTGCCCAAGGTAAAATCCAACGTGAAATTCTTTACCGATTACCGCAGCTATAATCTTTGGTACACACCCCACTACCGTCTTCAGCAGGCGGCATGGACAGACGAACAGGGGCTAAGACGCTTTAATGAGGATTACATAGTCGCCCTTGGGAGTTATTATTCCACTCGGATCGGAGACAGATTCTGCGTAACCTTAGATACCGGCAGGAGCTTCACGGTCATAGTTGGGGACGGCAAGTGGGACGAGGACTGCGACAGTCTGTGTATGTATACCCCTTGTATCGATAATGGCGGATTTTTTAGCAAATTTGAACCCGACGAAGAAACACTCAAAAGAAAAATCGAAAAAATAAGAAAGTTCCATTGCTTTTATCAAAAATGCATTGAGTGCACAGCGAAATACCCCAGAAAGAAGGAAGGTAAAAATGGCTAAGTATGTAAAAGTTAAAAAGGTTTTAAAAATGCTGCACAGCTTAGGCGTGTGTGGTGCCGAGCGTGAGAGTTGGGCTGACGGTTGGGATAAGGCGATAGATACGGCTATCAGCGAATTGGAAAGCATTCCTGCCGCCGATGTGCATAAAGTAAAGCACGGAGAGTGGTTCGGCACGGTGTGTACAGCTTGCGGCGAAAGCACGAGTTTTTATTTCGACTGTAAGTACTGCCCTAACTGCGGGGCTAAAATGGATGCGCAGGACGGTGAAACTAATGAATAGAGCAGCAGACTGCAATAATTGTTGCCATCTAAACATTTCGGAAAAAGAACAAAACAAATTAAAATCGAAAGGAAAAATCGAGCCGCATATATGCTTAAAATTTGGTAAAAGGGTTTTTCATCGTGGGAACACCAAAAATCATAATCTACGTCTTTATCCTTGCTCAGAATGCGTTGCAGAAAAGAACCGTAATGGACAGAAAGGAGAACTGAAATGACCATAGAAGAAACAAGAAAAAACCTTTATATTAATATCTCCGTTGGAATTTTATTGTCTGTTATCATTGCCGTGGCAGCATCAGTCTCCAATTGTGCCACCGAGGACACACAGGCAGAAACAATAAGGTCTGTGCCTAATGCGGTAAGTGAGGTAAAGGGGGATTTATGAATAGGTCGGAAATATTGGAAATTGCCAAGCCTATTTTGTTTAATACTGAAATGGTGAGGGCAATACTTGACGGAAGAAAGACGGTCACGAGGCGGATTATAAAACCTCAGCCCATCTCAGAAATGCCAATCAATCATAATGTATGCAAAATTCAGATAATGACAAAAAAGGGCATAAAGCACCTTTGGTATATTGATGTTGTAGAACAGTATCCATTTAGAAGAACACGGTATTTTGAAAAATTATCGCCCTACGAAGTCGGTGATATTCTCTACGTTCGTGAGACGTGGTGCAAAGGCTCTTTAAATTACGGCAAGGAGCAATATTATTACAAGGCAGACGGCACAATTCCCCACTGTACTTGGAAGCCCTCAATCCATATGCCCAAAGAAGCGGCGAGGATATTCCTGCGGGTGACGGGCGTTCGTGTGGAACGACTGCGGGATATTACGGTAACAGGTTTGCAGAACGAGGGTATTTTGACGCAAGGGTATATTACCCAATATACATTTCTTACAACCAACTTTTTTAAAATGTACGAGAAATTGTGGAACAGCACAGTTAAGAAAACCGACCTTGAAAAATACAGCTGGAATGCTAATCCGTGGGTGTGGGTTATTGAGTTTGAAAAAATTGAGGTGGAACAATGAATGGACGGAAAGAGACAGCAAAAAGGATAAGATGCGGGCGGTATGAGTACAGGGGCTACCGTTTGTATAATTGCGGTTATTATTGTCCCGACCATTGTGTATGGTGGGAGGCGGTTAATCCAACAACAGGCTGTGCAGACTATCACGCCAATACGAAAAAGGAGATAATGGATATGATCGATGATGACTTGGACGGAAAGGGCGAAGTAAAATGAGCGGCTGCCGATACAGATTACAACGAAAGACGCCGTGGGCAATGCCTAACATTCTCGGTAATCGTTCCTTCCCTGTTCATACATACCGCTGGATTGATATAGCGGCTTCGGACGACAAAAAAGCCCTTGAAAGCATAAGACCGAAAGGCGATGATTATCGCATTGAAGATACTCGGAAGTTTGAAAACTTGGAGGACAGTAACGATAATGACCACATTACTTAAGTACCCCGGCTCTAAATGGCGCATTGCCAACTGGATCATTAGCCACTTTCCCGAGCATAGAGTATATTGTGAACCGTTTTTTGGATCAGGGGCGGTGTTTTTTAACAAAAAACACGTATACACTGAAACAATAAACGATATAGACGGTAACATCGTTAATCTGTTCCGAGTATGCAGAGAACACCCCGACAAGCTTGCACAGCTGATTGAAATGACACCGTTCGCACGTGACGAATTTCAAGCCTGCTATGAAAAGTCCGATGATCCAATAGAACAGGCACGGAGAACAATTGTTCGTTTTCATCAATCCTTCGGTACAAGCAACAGCAGCAAGAACAGTTGGAAGAATACTCAGACCGCCGGAGGTCCTCGGTGTGCAACTATGTGGAATTATCTGCCTAACGCAATTGCTGAATGTGCTTCTGCTCTTAAGGAAGCACAGATTGAAAATACTGATGCGGTGGAGCTTATACGGCGGTATAATGACAAGGATACGCTTATTTACTGCGATCCGCCATATTTGCAAAGTATAAGACGGAAAAATATATATGCTTATGAAATGGACGAAGCAAAGCATATTGAGCTGCTTAATGTGCTAAAGGAGAGTAAATCAAAGGTCGTAATCAGCGGCTACGACAATGAGCTTTACAATCGGGAATTAAAAGGCTGGAGCACCGATGTCAAGGAAACGACCGCCCAATTCGGCTTACATAGGATAGAAAAGATTTGGGCTAATTTTGAGCTTGATGAGCAGTTGAAATTATAATAGGTCGCAAAATTATTAAAATTCAAAAAAATAATTAATCAGTATTCTAATTTTTAATTAAAATTTAATAAATAACCGAAATATAAAATTAATTAGAAAAGGAAAAGAAAATGACATTAGCGGAACTTAATGACTACGCAGCACTTAAAGTCGAGATCAAACGCTGCCGGGAAAAGCTGTATGAAATCAACCACCCTACAATCAAATCACCGAGCTACAACAACAGCGAAGCGGCAAGGAATCCTACCCGCCGCAATACTGTAGAGGATAAGCTGATCGAAAATATTGCCGGCAAAGAAGAGTATGAGAAGCGTATCCGATGTGCTTCCGAGCAGCTCCGTCGAATAGAAAAATACATAAGCGGTATCAAGGATCGGCGCACTCGTATGATCTTTGAAATGCGGGTATACGACCAGAAGGAATGGTGGAGGATCGCAGCTGAATTTGGCGGAAAAAACAGTGATGAAAGCGTGAAGAAAATCTATTGCCGATATGTTCTTAAACACCCAAACGGGTGACAATTTGATAAAAAATAACATCTTTTCCTTGTCCCAAAAGTCCCGTTTGTCTTTTCCTTTTCTGATATAATAAAAAAGTAATTCTTATCTCTCAGCGCTCCTTAATTTTATGTTAAGGAGCATTTATGAAAAAGCAAATTCAACCTGTTGCAATGCCGCCTGTTAAGGATTTCCTCGATATGGTTCAAAAGGACGGCAGTAAACTATGTGCGGAATTGATTTTTTCCCAAACAATGTTATGGCTGAAAAATCGAGGCTGTGAAAACGCTGTGACCGAGCAAATTGTTGAGCAATATGCCATGACAGTAGCTCGCTGGGTTCATCTCGAGAAAAAAATCAGCGAATATGGATATATTGCGAAGCACCCGACCACAGGCGCACCAATGCAGTCCCCCTACGTCACCATGTCACAGACGTACATGAAGCAGATATTGGCAATAAGGTCAGAAATCCAAGCATTGATAAAAGACTCCCGTCCCATTTCCCCTACAATGATAAGGGAGGTGGTTTACGGTGAGTGATCAGCCTAAATACTATCTTGCCGACATTAACGAGCTTATTCCCTATGCACGAAACGCACGGAAGCACTCCAAAGAACAGATAGCACAGATTGCCGCATCAATTAAAGAATTTGGATTCCTTTCGCCTATTATCATTGCAAGAGACAACACCATTCTGTGCGGGCATGGGCGGTTTTTCGCTGCACAGAAATTGGGACTTGAGAAAATTCCCTGCATTAAAGAGGAATATCTTACCGAAGCACAACGTAAGGCGTATATTCTTGCCGATAACAAACTTACCCTAAACTCCGAATGGGACGAGGACTTACTTGCCATAGAGCTGTCCGACCTTCAAGCAGAGGGGTTTGACGTTTCTCTTACGGGGTTTTCCGAAAAAGAAATATCCGATTTATTTGCCGACGGCAATACAGAAGCAGCAAAGGACGACTGCTACGATCTCACCGCTGCCCTTGAAAAAGCCTCCTTTGTACAGCGTGGAGATATATGGACGGTAGGAAAGCATAGACTCATGTGCGGAGACGCCACCTCGCAGGAGGATGTGACTACGCTTATGAACGATACTAAGGCAAGCCTTCTTCTCACAGATCCGCCTTATAACGTTTCATTCAAAAGCAGCAGCGGATTGTCAATTCAAAACGATTGTATGAAAAACGATGATTTTTACAGTTTTCTCTTGGCTTCATTCAACAATGCTGCGGCTCATTTAAGCAAAGGTGCTGCCGCCTATGTTTTTCATGCTGACACTGAGGGATTTAACTTTCGTAAAGCCTTTGCAGATGCCGGATTTCATCTTGCAGGCTGCTGTATATGGGTAAAAGACAGCTTGGTTCTTGGCAGAAGCGACTACCATTGGCAGCATGAGCCTGTTCTTTACGGCTTCCTCCAAAACGGAAAACACCAATGGTATTCAGACCGAAAGCAAACCACCATTTGGAATTTTTCAAAGCCAAAGCGAAACGCAAACCACCCCACCAGCAAGCCTCTTGACTTATTGAGCTATCCGATTCAAAATTCCTCCAGAAAAGAAGAAATCGTTTTAGACACCTTCGGCGGCAGCGGGTCTACCCTTATGGCCTGTGAACAAATAAATCGCACCTGTTATACCATGGAGCTTGACGAAAAGTATGCGTCAGTTATCTTAAGACGGTATGCCGAATACACTAAGTCTCCCGAAAATATCTTTGTCACCCGAAGCGGCAATCAGCTTTCATACTCCGAACTTGTGAAGGAGGTGGAAGCATGAGAAAACTTACGCTGGGCAGTCTGTTTGACGGAAGCGGCGGTTTTCCGTTGGGTGGAATCATATCGGGCATTACTCCCGTTTGGAATTCCGAAATAGAACCGTTCCCTATCCGGGTTACAACAAAGCGTCTGCCGTTCGTTAAGCACTACGGAGATATTTCCAAGCTAAACGGTGCGGAGCTTGAACCTGTTGACATAATCACATTCGGAAGTCCTTGCCAAGATATGAGTATCGCAGGAAAGCGAAGCGGACTGGGCGGCTCCCGTTCAAACCTGTTTTACGAGGCCGTCAGAATTATAAAGGAAATGAGGTGTGCAACAAATGGAAAATATCCTCGATACGCAGTGTGGGAAAATGTGCCGGGAGCCTTCTCCTCAAACGGCGGAGAAGATTTCAGATGTGTCCTCGAAACGCTCTGCAAGGTCAAAGGCGATACAGTTTCAATCCCTCAATTTGAGAGGTGGAAGTCAGCAGGTGAAATCTTGGGAAACGGATACTCAGTCGCTTGGCGGGTTCTCGATGCCCAATTTTGGGGCGTTCCCCAAAGAAGAAAACGCATCTACCTTGTCGCAGATTTTGACGGCGAATGCGCCGGTAAAATATTATTTGAGTCCGAGAGCTTGTCGGAGTATTCTGCGGAGCGCTTCCGAGTGTGGCAAAGAACTGCCGGCAGTGCTGAAGAAAGCTTTGGAGCAACAAGCACGATCTGCTTGAACTACCAAGGCGGAAACAATCAGCCGCTTGTGGTGGAAACCCTCAAAACGTTTGATGTGCGTTTTACGTCCAAGGGTACAAAAAATGCTCGTCAGAACTGCTATGAAACGGAAACGGCAAGAACCATAGACACAAGCGGCAATTCTCCCGATTCCAATCAAGGCGGTGTTGCTGTGGTTTCTGTGCAAGGCTCAATGATAGGACGTGCCAACAGGAACAGTCCTAAAGGCAGCAGAATAAACGAAAATGTGTCTTTTACCCTAAACACTGCCGACCGGCACGCTGTCGCATTCTCGCAAGATGCTTACTATAAATATTCCGAAAATGAAAAATGCGGCTCTTTGAGGGCAAGCGGCGGTACGTACGGCGGTGGATCTGAAACGCTTGTCTACAATCAAAACAAAAACTTCTCCGATAACAGTATTTCAGACAAAAAGTATATTGTTCGCCGCCTTACACCCACGGAATGCGCCCGATTACAAGGTTTTCCCGATTGGTGGTGCGATAATTTGGAAACGGATAATCCCACCAATGAGGATATTGCCCTTTGGCGGGAGATTTTTGAAGAACACCGCATGGCAATGGGAGCTTCCTCAAAACCGAAAACTGATAAGCAGATCGAAAAATGGCTGAAAAGTCCGCATAGCGACAGCGCAGAGTATAAAATGTGGGGCAACGGAGTAGCCTTGCCCTGCGTGGTATTTGTAATGTCGGGAATCGTGTGGACAACAAATGCTTTTGAAAATATACACAATTCGGAGAAAAATCTTTGTTCTTTTTATTATAACAAAAAACCCTTGATATAAAAGCTTTTTAGAGTTAATATACAGATAACGAAAGGCGGGCACAACAATGTGGGAAAAAGCCGCAAGGCTCTGTGTTTTGTGCAACTGCTTTTCAAGCAGTATTGATAACGCTTTAGCATGCTAAAAGGTACTGTGCGGCGGGGAGGTGGTTGATGCGGGCTCGTTGAGCCCAAGGCTAACGCAGTGACAGGGAAAAATTTAGGGGCACTTTAATTGAAATGTTTTCAGAAAAGGGGGATAGGAAAATGGCAGTGCCAAGGAAAAAGGTCAAAAGAAAAGGAAAAAACAGTGGGCTTACAGCAGAAGTCGTAAATGAAAAGGCTAAGAGAAAGGATAAGACTGCGACGGAAGAGGCAGCAAGCTCTGAGGACGCAGTGACAGTTCCTGTCGGCAGAGCGGGACAGGTCATTTTCTCATTGCAGGCGGGAACGCCTATCTTTGTCAAAACGGCGGACATTTGTGCAGCTACCGGGAAAACAAATCAGTGGATCGGGCAGCTTACCTCGCAGGGGATCATTAATAAGACGCAAACCTCTCATGGAGCTTTATACAGCTTTTTTGAAACGATGAAGGCGTACTGTGCCATGATCGAGGACAGAGCAAAGAAGCTTGATGAGGATTCGGAAGCGATCGAAAAGCGGAAGAAACAGGCGGAAACCAAGTTGAAGGAGTCCAAAGCTCTGATGGAGGAGATGAAGGTCAAGGAATTTCAGGGGAAAATGCACCGCTCGGAGGACGTACAGGCTATGACAGCGGATCTGCTTTTCTATATCAGAGGATCTCTTATGGCTTTGGCGGGAAGATGCGCCACCGAGTGTGCAGCTTCCTCCGAACCTGCCGAGGTACAGAAAATCATTGAAAGAGAAGTTTTCCTGATACTTAAAGAGCTGTCGGATTACAAATACAGCAAAAAAAGATATGAGGAGTGTGTCAGACGGCGAGAGAGCATTTTTGATGAAAATGCTGCGGAAGACGATGAAGAATAGCACTTTATGCGGCAAGCCGCCTCGTCACTGAGGCGGCTTGCATAAATCGCTGATTGTTATCCCCAAAGCCTCCGAGATCTTTAGGGCATTGCTCACAAGGCAGTCGCCTCGGCGCTGAATGTCCTCCAGTGTCCGCTTGGGCATACCTGTGAGTTGGGAAAGCTGCGGCAAGGTCATTCCTTTTGCATTGCGGTGTTCCTTAAGATAAAGCATTTACTTTTCCTTTCTGTTTTTGATTAGCCAATATACTATTTTGGTTAAGCCAAAAACTATCAGCATTATGCCGAGCATTGTAAAAAAATTATCCATAATAGCATTGACAACGGCTTTTTGTTGTGTTAAAATATAAGTGCAGTGGAGGGAGAACCTCTCTCCCTCTTGCACTTACCGCTTGCTATCTTAGCAGTCTGTCTATTAAGATTAGCAGCGTTCCGACGATTAAGTCTACCAAAGCTGTTATAAGTATTTCACGGTGCTTCAGCTTTTTGGTGGGCTTTTTCTTTTTCTTAGCCACTGTCTTTCCTCCTTTCCACAATTATATTATACCACGTTATAACGTGATTGTCAATAGTTTTTGATAAATTTTTTTAAATTTAAATGCAAATTTTTAACGTAGAACTGCCTAAAAAGCAGTTTGGCGATATATGAGATGAAGGAATAGCACTTTATGCGGCAAGCCGCCTCGTCACTGAGGCGGCTTGCATAAATCCAGCTGTTAATTTTTCTCTGTCGGGGGTTCAAAAAAATCATCAATTTTTAAATTTAAAACATCTGCGATTTTCTTAGCGTTTGATACAAGACAGTCCCCCCGTTCTTCAAGTGCTTGTATCGTGCGTCTGGGCAGTCCGGTAAGTTCTACCATTTTTGGAACGGATATTCCTGCTTTCAAGCGGTGTTCTTTAATGAACAAAAACATTTTAATGCTCCTTAAAATTATTTTATAAAAAAGAACCAAACAAGAAAGCATATCGAAATTAAAGTCACAATAATGCTGAGAATTACACCTATAAGCTCTAAATATTTTTTCATTCTATTGACTTCCTTTCATTAGTATGATATACTTTCAATGAGAGGGCGGTGACCGCCGCCCGTCTCTTGAAAGTCGAACGTTTTAGAAGAACGTTCCTTTAATAATTGCCCAAATCGTTCCTGCTGTTATTATCAGCTTTAGTATTTGGGTCAAGAGCTTATCAAGTTGTTTGACTATGCTGGTAAGCTCTTTTATTTTTTCTGCTCTCAATTTGACCACCTCCTTTCTACAATTATATTATAGCACATTTTAATGTGCTTGTCAATAATTTTCGGTAAATTTTTTTGAAAAAATAATTGTAAATTTTTAACGTAGAACTGCCTAAAAAGCAGTTTGGCAATATATGAACGAGCTATTTTTTAAAAGTGAATACTGTTGATTTTTAACAAATTCAGGTAAAATAATTTGTTGAAAAAATATGTCCCAAATGTCCCGCTTGTCCCGACAAAGTGTGATATAATGTAATTGTGAAAAATATGAGGCGGCGCTTGTGAGGTGCCGCCTTTGCCTTTGGGGGGATTTTGTTGCAGCACATAGAAGACGCAGAGCAAATCAATCTGATAAAATGGGCGGAGTTTCAGAGCTGCAAGTATCCTGAACTGGAGCTGCTGTTTCATATTCCAAACGGAGGAAAAAGAAATGTACGTGAAGCGGCAAGGTTCAAGATGTTGGGAGTTAAGGCGGGAGTTCCTGACCTATGCCTTCCCGTTCCAAGAGGAGGGTATCACGGACTATATATTGAAATGAAATCACCCGAAGGCAGGACTACGGCTTATCAAAAGAAGTGGCTGGAAAGACTGGCACAGCAGGGATATGACACTGCGGTTTGCCACAGCTTTGAAGAAGCACAGGAGAAAATTATCAAATATATGCTTTTGGACAAATGAGTTTGCAGGCGCTTTCAATTTTCTGCGCCTACGGTGTGAATGCTGTTTTATATACTAATTTTCGATTGGTAAAAAATATCTGTACATTGATCGAAAATTATTAGACAGCATTCAGACCGCAGGCAGCAGACTGCCTGCTGCTTTTCTTCCTTTATTTTTGTCGGGAGCGGCGGGGCACAAGGTCGGTTATTTAATGTCAAGCTTGTCGCCTGCGCTCTCGACAACATGAAATTACTCGGAGGTTAATATAAATGCGTGTGGAAACAGAGAGACAGCGTGAAGTCAAGCTAAACGTTTGTCTGTCTAAGATCTTGAACGCAATGAAGCCTCCTGATAATATAACGGTGTCCCAGTGGGCGGACAGAAACCGTCGGCTTGCCTCGGAGACTTCCGCCGAGGTGGGAAGGTGGCGTACCTCAAGAACCCCGTATATGCTGGAAATAATGGACTGCTTTACCGATCCCAAGGTTGAACATATTGTGGTGGCAGCCCCCTCTCAGGTTGGTAAATCCGAAATGGAAAACAATGTGGTGGGCTACATCATAGATCAAGATCCCGGTCCGATACTTTTTGTGCAGCCAACCATAGACGACGCAAAGCGCTATTCGGAAATGCGCATTGCGCCGATGATACGGGATACCCGATGCCTAAAGAAAAAGGTCGCCGACCCTAAGACACGAGACGGCGGCAACACCAAAAGGCAAAAGAGCTTTCCCGGCGGATTTCTCATAATGGCAGGGTCAAATGTTCCTCATGACTTATGCTCTTTTCCCATGCGGTATGTTATCGGCGACGAAAGGGACAGGTGGGCGACCTCCGCAGGAGGCGAGGGCGACCCTTGGGAGCTGGCAAAAGCACGTACACGCACTTTCTATAATAAAAAACTGGTGGAGGTATCCACGCCTACCATAAAGGGCAAATCGCCCATTGAAAAAGCCTATTACACGGGCACAATGGAACGGTGGGTAACCAAGTGCCGCCACTGCGGAGAATATTCCGAAATCAAATTTAAAGACATACGCTTTGATTATGAGGCTATTGAAAAAGGCGGAGACAGGATTTTCGATGTTAAGTCGGTGTTCTACGTCTGTCCGAACTGCGGAGGGGTTTCCTCCGAAAATGAGGTAAAAAAGCAGCATTCCAAATGGCTGGCGGATGCTCCCGAAGCCAAGGAGCTCCACAAGACACGCTCATTTTGGCTGACGGCATGGCTGTCGCCTTGGGTCACTTGGGAAAGTATTATATTACAGTTTCTACAGGCAGGCACTGATTCGGCGAAGCTGCAAGTGGTTTACAACACCTTATTTGGAGAGCTTTGGGAAGTCCGCGGTGATATGGACAGCGAAGAGGACGTAATGGCACGCAGAGAAGAATACGATGCGGAGCTGCCAAAGGGTGTCATTGTTCTTACCTGCGGAGTGGACACACAGGACGATCGTTTAGAATACGAGGTAAAGGGCTACGGACATTTCGGCGAGAATTGGGGCATAAAAAAAGGAATTATTATGGGACGTCCCGATTCAGACGAGGTTTGGCAGAAGCTTGACGATGTTTTAGACCATAGATATACATTTGCAGAGGGGCACTCTATAAAGATTTCTTTGACGTTTATGGACGAGGGCGGACATTTTACCCAAGAAGTAAGGCAAAGATGCAGAGAACGGCAGAGTAAGAACCTATTTCCTATAAAGGGCGCAGCAGGAGTTCGTGATATTCCTTACGTCTCCGCTCCCAAAAAACAAAAAATCTTAGTAGGCGGGAAAATGTTAGGAATGGTGTGGGTCTATGAATTAGGCGTTGACGCAGGAAAGCAGAAGATTTTTGACAATCTGCGGGTCAAAGAACCCGGAGCAAACTACTGTCATTTCCCGAAAAGGGACGATTACGGCAAAGCTTATTTTAAATCGCTTATGTCGGAGCATTTGGTTTATGACAAAAAGTTGAAAAATCCTTGGCATTGGGAAAAGCTTCCGGGACATGAAAGGAACGAAGCGCTTGACTGCTGCAACTACGCTAACGCTGCCTTCAAGGCGTTAGACCCGGATCTCGATGCTATCGAAAAAAGAATCAAGGCGGCAGCTTTGAGAAAAGACGAACAAGCTGCCGTTATTACAAAGAAAAAGGCGGTCAAAAAGAAGCCGCACACCGACATTTCCGATGTTTTTAACGATTGGTAGGTTTTTATGATAAGTAAAAAAGCGGCGAAAAAGATGTATGACTACTACGCAGCGCAGATCGACAGGCTTATCGAGGCGCAGACGGCTCTTACATCGGGAGGCGTTAAGTCTTATACTATCGGAGACAGACAGATCACAAGATTTGATCTGAGCGGTCTTTCCGAAGAAATCGAAGAAGCGGTTAAGCAGCAGGCTAAATATGAAGCTATAATTAAGGGCAAGCCTGTAAGAGCTATGGCGGCGGTCGTTCCCACCGATAAATAAGTTTTGGTATAAGCCCTTGAGGGTTTATATATTTCTCCTTTTTTATGTAAAGGCAGGCGGTTTTAATCATTTTTCCGTCTGCCCGCAGGCTTCTCTTGCTTCGTGCAGGGGTTTTCATATTTTTTCCTTTCTACGCACGGTTTGCGGGAGAGGAGGGGCAAATTTTCTCTCCCGACGGCTGTGCGCAATTTTGTGTTCGGAGGCGAGTAATGGCTAAAAAGCATATTGCGGCAGGATATTCGGACGCAGGAGCTTCGCACAGCAAGCGTTCTCTGCGTGCATTTAATGCTGTTTCTGCAAGTCCCGTCGAGGATATTGATTTTAATAATTTGACCCTGCGGCAAAGAGGGCGTATGCTGTATATGGCTGCACCTATTGCTGCGTCGGCGATAAATACCAACTGTACTAAGATCGTAGGACGGGGACTGCGTATGAAGTGCAATCTTAACACCGACATGCTTGGACTGTCCTCCGAAGCGGCAAAGAAATGGTGCAGACAAACGGAGGCTGAGTTTAGGCTGTGGTGTGAAAACCGAACCAATTGTGACGCTTTGGGAATGAATAACTTTTTTGAATTACAGCATTTGGCAGTCAAGTCCTGGCTTATGAGCGGAGATGTGTTTGTGCTGCTGAAGCGGCAAAAGGCAACTGCATTGAATCCTTATACATTGCGGCTGCAGCTTATTGAAGCAGATCGAGTTTGCACTCCCTATACTGCCGATGGCACGATTTATGCATTAACGGAAGGCAAATACAGAAATAACGATATACACGACGGAGTGGAGGTAGACAGCTCGGGCAGAGTAACGGCTTATCATATTTGCAGCGAACATCCTACCTCAAGCTTTATTGCAAAGCAAAGCAAATGGACAAGGGTAGAGGCTGTAGGCAAGCTTACGGGTCTGCCTAATATCCTGCATATAATGGACGCAGAACGTCCCGATCAGTATCGGGGTGTAACTTACTTAGCGCCGGTGATCGAGATGCTGCTGCAGGGCAGGAGATACACGGAAAGCGAGCTTACGGCAGCTATTATACAGTCTTATTATACAGCGTGGATAACCACCGACGAAGACACTACCTCTCTGCCTAATATCGGTCAAGACGATGGAGAAGACGAGGAAGAGTACCCCGAACCCGAAATGGGTCCGGGAACCGTGGTGCATTTGAAAACAGGGGAAAGTGTGAATTTCGGAAATCCCCAAATGCCCACGGCAGGGTATGAAAACTTTGTAAAATCCATTATCAAACAGGTCGGAGCAGCTTTGGAACTTCCTTACGACGTGCTTATAAAGGAGTTTAATTCCTCTTATTCCGCTGCAAAGGGAGCACTGGAAGAGGCTTGGGAGGTTTTTAAAAAAAGAAGAAATTGGTTTGTAAACGACTTCTGCCAACCTGTATATGAGGTATGGCTGTCGGAAGCAGTGGCAAACGGACGCATTAAAGCTACCGGATTTTTCGATAATCCACTTATACGTTCTGCTTGGTGCGGAGCACGGTGGGACGGTCCTGCCCAAACTCACCTTGATCCTGTTAAGGAAGCTAAAGCCAATGCGGCGGAGGTGGCTTACGGCTGGAAAACCAACGAACAGATAACGAGGGAATATTACGGCGAAAACTGGGAGGAGAATATCCGAACCTTAAAAGCAGAGCGTGAATTAATGAGGGACGCCGGAATACTCGCCGATGTCGGTCAGGGTTTTGATTTTGACGAAGACAAAGACGAATCGGACAGAGAAGACGAGGAGGATTGATAATGTCTATTGAAAAAATGAGATCCCATTTTGCGATGGCATTTGACAAAAAGAACGAAACCGCCGAGATAAAGATGTACGGAAATGTAGTGAAAACCCGTCCTATAGACTGGTGGACAGATAAGCCTGTCGAAGGTGATTTCATCATCGGTTCGGAGGTGGTTCAAAAGCTTGAAGAGCTGGTCGGCTGTAAAAAGCTTAATATTAGGCTTAACTCCCTTGGGGGCGATGTGCACGAGGCTATCCTCATATATAACCGTTTGAGAGAAATGGCGATCGGAGGTACGGAGATATGCTGCTCGGTGGACGGAGTGGCTATGTCGGCAGGATCAATGATCATGTGTGCGGCCGATAAGATCACAGTATCCGCAGCTTCTCTTATCATGATACACAAGTCTCTAACAAGGGTTTTCGGTTGGTATAACGGAGACGATCTGCTTAAACTGGCAGCGGAAAGTGAGCAGTACGACAAGGCTATTGCGGCAGCATACAAAAGAAAAACGGGAAAAAGCGAAAAAGAGCTGCTGAAAATGATGTCGGAAGAGCTCTATATGACAGGAGAAGAGGCGGTGGAAAAGGGTTTTGCGGACGAGCTTGCGGAAAGCTCGGGAAAGCTTGAAATCGCTGCTTGCGCAGATAGGACGGCGTTAATTATAGACGGCGGATATTTCCCTTTAATGGGAATAAAATGTCCCGAAAGTATACCTACGGCAATAGAGCCCGTGCAGGAGAGCGAAAAGGGCGTTGCAATAAAGGACAAAAAAGAAAAAGAACAGGAGGTAAATACAGTGGGAAAAGACCTTAAAGAGGTGAAGAATCCGGAACAGCTCAAGTCCGAAAACTCTCAGCCGGCAGCTGCTGCGGAAAGCGAGGTCAAAAACGCTTGCAGTACTTTACAGGCGAATGCAGACGAGGCAATCAAGAAGGCAGTAGAGGAGGAGCGCAGACGCTTAGCGGAAATCGATGAAATCTCCGCCTTATTCGGCGAGGAGCTCGTTCACGAAGCAAAGTACGGCGAAAATCCCTGTACGGCTGCGGAGTTGGCTTACAGAGCGGCTAAAGGCAGAGCAAAGAAGGGCGAGGACTACATCAAGGACATGAAAGCAGACAATGCGGCTTCGGGTGTCCAGCAGGTGAACGTCATAACCGCAGACGATATGACATTGCCTAAGATCAAAACCAACGAGGAGCTTATAGCAGAGGCAAGAGCCTTTGTAGGTGCAGCCCTTGGAAAGGAGGAGCAAAAGTAATGACAGAGCTTAACAGAAAGGTTGCAGAGTGCATTGCCGACAATCTGATTGTGGACATTGCTCCCCGGTGCCGTGTAAGCTACGGCACGGTTAAAGCGGGGGCAGGAACGCTCAAAAGAGGCGCAGTTTTAGCCAGAGACGAGGACGGCAAGCTGGACATTATCGGAAAGGGCGGCAAAGCCTACGGTATACTTACCGACACGATAGAAGTCGGCGACGAGGACAAGCCCGTTACCGTTTATATCAGCGGTAAATTCAACAGAAACAAAATCAGCGTGGCAGAGGGATATGAAATGACGATCGAGGACGAGGACAGACTTAGAAGCTTCGGCATTGAGTTCACCGCTGCCATGGAATATTAAGGAGGTCAGATAATGCCTACAAACACTTTGGATTTATTCAGCACATACACAATGATGGCTATCGTGGAGCAGGTCGCTCCCGAAAGCTTCTTTTTCAAGGAAAGATATTTCCCTACTGCCGCAGGCGATATTTTTAAATCTGACAAGGTTTTAGTGGAATACCGCAAGGGCAGCCGTAAAATGGCAGCTTTCGTAACTCCCCGTCTGGGTACTATTCCCGTGGAGAGAAGAGGGTACGAGATTCACGAGTTTGAGCCCGCTTACGTGGGAAATTCAAGGGCTCTTACGGGAGACGAGCTTAACAAGAGAGGCTTCGGCGAGGCGCTTTATTCAAACAGCACGCCTGCCGAAAGGGCTGTGCGCTTGCAGCTTGAGGATTATAGCGACCTTGACGCACGCATTACACGTCGGGAAGAATGGATGGCGGTGCAGACAATGATGAATAACGCTTGTCCCATTCAGGAGTACAATGAAAACGGCGTTAAGGGAGATCTGCTCCATGTGCAGTTCTTTGACGGAGATAATTCCGAGCATAAATACACCACTGCAAACAAGTGGAACAGCGATAAGGCTAATATTATAGGCGACGTAAAAGCTATGTGCGATATTCTGGCGCAGAGGGGTCTTAATGCCGCCGATTTGATTATCGGCACAGATGTAGCCGACGTGTTCTATAACGATCAAACTATTCTTAAGCTGCTGGACGCTAACATCAAGGTTAATTTCGGCAACATTGACGAAAGGATAGCTTATCCCGGAGTTTCTGCTCTCGGCGTGCTTAACTTCAGAGGCTATATGCTGACAATATGGGTCGTTAACAACACCTACGAGGACGATGACGGCAGCAGCGTTTCCTATTTCCCTGCTGATGCGGCAATGGTAACATTCCCCGGCTGCGGTCACCTTATGTACGGTCAGATCACGCAGATCCCTCACAACAGCGACGATTTTCAGACCTTTACAGGCAAGCGTATTCCTAAACTTAAGATCGACAGGGACAATGATACACGGTCGCTGTGCTTGGCGTCACGTCCCTTGGCTGCACCTAAGACCTATTGCCCCTACATTTTTGCTGAAAATGTAATAGGCTAACGGTTTTTAAAAAGGAGGAAAACAAATGCGTATCAAAATAATCAGCGGCAGTTACGGGCACAGTACAGGCAGTTCGGTCAAGGTAAAGACACCGAAGGACAAGCCATTTGAGGTTTCCGATAGCGAAGGGGCAAGGCTGATCAAGCTTGGCATAGCGGAGGCGGCAGATGTAGAGGGCGGCGCAGAGGACGCTTTACATAACAAAACACCTGACAATTCCGATAATACTCCCAATAATCCAAGCAATGTACCCGATAATTCCGAAGAAGGTATCCCAAGCTACAGCACAGACAGCACCAAAGACGAATTGCAGGCGATTGCAGACGAGTACTGCATTGATGTTCCGGCACGTGCTACGAAGGCTCAGCTGTTGGAGCTGCTGGACGAGTATTTCAGTGATATTCCTGTAATCAGCATTGAGGATCCGCAATGAGCTTTAAGGATATTGTTGAGCAGGATATTAGGAGTATCTTCCTTAATACCGAGGAATTCGCAGAGCTGCACACGGTAAGGTATGACGGTAAAGAATATGCGGATATTCCCCTTTCCTTGCAGAAAATCAAGCAGTCGGACAAAACGGTGGTCTCCGGCAATCACAGCGAGGGGATATATCTTGTTTCGGCAAAGGCGTATTTTGACTTAAAGGACGTGGGCGAAAATCTGCCCGAGCAAGGTATGATCTTTGCCGTTGACGACGGAGAGGCGGCAGGGAAGCCGTTTTTTGTAAAGTACCGCATTGTGACGGCGGAAAACTCCATGGGAATGGCTTGCCTGGAATTGGAGGCGTATGATGAGTGACGTCAAAGGGTTAGTGACGATAGAAAGCTTCGGCTCGGAGGCGATAGACAAAGCAGAGCTGCTGTTGAGGGGAATGCCGCAGCAGCTTGATAAGGCTATTCAAGCCTCCTTGAAAAGAGTAGCTTCGGCTGTGAGAACCGAAACGACTAAGGCTATCGGTGAAAAATTTGACATTTCAGCCGCAAATATACGAGCAAAGCAGAATGTCAAGATGACCTACGGCGTGCAGAACGGTGCGTTTACGGTTAATATCAGATATAGGGGAAGAAAAATACCCTTGTTCAGATATAACGGCACTTTTCCCAAATATCCCAAGAAAGACGAAGGGAAGACGGTTGCCGCCGTAATTACAGGTCAATGGCGTATGGTACAGCCTGGTGTGGAGGCTTCGGCGCATGTATTCAAAAGCACTTCACCGCAAAGGCTCAACGATACCTTTGTAGCTACCATGCCATCGGGGCACACGGGGATTTTTGAACGAACAGGCGGAGTAACTTCCACGGGCTCTGATGAGATCAAAGAAAAAATGGGGCTTTCCGTGCCGCAGATGTTATGGCACAAAGAGGTGCAGGACAGCATATCAAAGAAGGCCGAGGCGGTCTTTACCCAAAGAATGGAGCATGAGACGCTTAGAATTTTAAACGGTTGGGGGTGAGTAAATGACGCAGGTTAAGCTGTTGGAGGATTTAAAGCAGCTTTGCAAGGAGGCAGTTAAAAATATGGAGCTGCCTGTGCAGATGCAGAAGGGCGATACAAAAGCTCAGTCGAAAGTGCCCGATGTGTACAAAATGAGGCTGCCACACAGCGATTCGGCGAAAAAATACGTGCCTTATATCATTATTCAGGCGTTAAGCGGAAAGCATGTGCAGGCTAACGGGGAGAGACCCCGTTATACCGTAAACGTGCGGTTTGTCTTTGCGGTTTACGGCGAGGACGAGCAGGAAGGCTCGCTTATGCTGATGAACCTTATGGACAGGGTGCAGTATGCGCTGTTAAAACAGGTCCAAGTGGGAGCGGAGTTCCTTTTGGACGTACACAGCGCACTGGAGACGCTGATATATCCCGATGATACGGCACCCTTTTACGCAGGAGAAATGGCGGGGACGTTTTATCTTCCGCCGATAGAAAGAGAGGTTTGGAATGAAAAAAAGAGATTCTGAAATTCTTGACGCTGTTGAAAGCGCCGAAGAAGAAAAAGCCGCCGACACTGCTCCCGAGGCAGAGGAAGAGGTCAGCGGCATATATGTTTATGTCGGTCCATCGGTTAAGGGACTTATAACGAACGGCAGCATTATGCAGGGCAAGAAAAGCTCTATACTGGAATTTGTAGCGCAGCGGGCAGAGGCAGTGGGACAGCAGTCCAAGGTCAAAAAGATCGAAAGGCTGTTGGTTAAGGACAAGGACGTGGCGGCGGCTAAAGCGCAGCTTAAAGCAGGCGGCAACGGACTTACAAGAGCGTATGAGGCGGTTCTTGCCTCCGACGAGGAAGGTGGTAATAAGTAATGGCTTTACAGCACGGAATCAATACCTATAAGGACGATACCTCGATCGTTGCCGTTCAGGCGGCAGCGGTGGGTATTCCCTTTTTTATCGGAGCGTGGCCGTGTCACACCGCAAAGGGCTTTACAGGCAAGCCCCAGTATGTGACCTCCTTTGCAGAGGGCAAGGAGTTAGGCGGCTATTCGGCAGATTGGAGATATGAGGACGGCAAACCCAAGTGGAGCTTGTGCCAGGCGCTTTACGCTCACTTTGTATTAATGGCAATGACGCCCGCTGTTTTCTATAACATCTTTGATCCCGCAAAACACAAAAAAACTGTGCCTGCGGAGGATTTCGCAGTAAAGGATCACGCAGCGACGCTTCCTTTAGACACCCTTGATAACGGCAAGCTTGTTGTTAAGGCAGGAGAGACTGAGCTGGTGCGTGACGTGGACTTTGAGGCCTACTACAACGGCGAGGGCTTTGTCGTTGAGCTCTTGGAAGAGAGCGACCACTATCATGCACAAACACTCACCATAGCCTACGAGGTGGCAGACCCCTCCGCTATCACCGCAGAAGATGTGGAAATGGCGGTGGAGGCTGTGGAAATGTGCCGCAGTGTGGTTGGCATTGTGCCCGACTTGCTTTGTGCTCCGGGCTGGTCCTCCGATCCTACCGTTGCGGCTGTTATGGCGGCAAAAGCACCTTCTATTAACGGACTGTTCAGAGGCAAGGCGGTTGTGGATCTGAACAGCGGCAAGGGCGGAGCTTTGGACTATTCCCAGGTTCTCCAAATAAAAAATAACAGCGGCTTTACAAGCGAGGATATGATAGTGTGCTGGCCTATGGTCAAGAGCGGCGATTATCTTTTTGATCTGTCCGTTATCGTCTGCGGCATGATTGCAAAGGTGGATTCGGACAATGCGGATTGCCCTTACGAATCTCCATCCAACAAGTCCCTGAGCATCACCGGCTCGGTCAATGCAGCAGGCGAGGAGGTCAATATCACTCTTCCCCAAGCGGATATGCTTAGCATTACCGATGGTGTTGTGACCGTTATCAATAATAACGGCTGGGTGCTTTGGGGCAACTATTTAGCCTGCTATCCAAGCACATCTGATGTAGCCAAGGTATTTATATGCACAAGCCGCACACAGGATTGGCTTTGCAACACCTTTGTCAATACATACTGGCAGTATATTGACAGACCTTTGACGCCCGCTCTCAGGGACGCTATTATCAACAGCTATAATATATGGCTAAGCGGTCTTACTGCCGAGGGAAAGCTGTATGGCGGCGAGATCAGCTATAACGACGAGCTTAACCCCGTTACCTCGCTTATGGCGGGAGTGTTCAGGCTTGACGCCAAGGCAGCGTCTCCCGTGCCTACACAGCGTATAGATATGCACATCCGGTATTCGGTTGATATGCTTGAAGCGGCAATGAACGGCTAAAGAAAGGAGCTAATTTAAATGGATCAAATTGAAGGAACGCTTGCGGCGGCGATCTATGAGGACGGCAAGCAGTATTTAGGCTTGGCGAGTGTGAAAATGCCCGATATAGAATACGGTACTTTCACACTCAGCGGTCTCGGACTTTGCGGTGAAGCCGAGTACGGTGCGCTGTGTCAATTCAAGCCCATGAAAATGACCTTGAATTTCAGCGAAACATCGGAGGCATTCCATCTATTGTCGGAGCAGCGCATGCACATGATCACCATTGATGTGTGCAAGCAGACCCACGACTACTCGGGCAGGCAGCTTCACACCACGGGCGTAAAGCACGTGCTTCAAGTGCAGCCCCTGAAAAAGGAAGGCGGCACTATCGCACCTGCCAGTCAGCAGAATGTGGCTGTGGAATTCTCGGTGTTTATGCATAAGGAAATGATCGACGAAAAGGTGGTGCGCCATATCGACGTAATCAACTACATCAATGTGGGGTACGACGGTGTGGATATTGCGGAGCCTATTCGCAAGGCGCTGGGTATGGCGTAAGACAAGGTCACGACCAAGTGCGTTTTGCACAAAAAAGTTTGACTAATTTTGTGCAATCTTTTTTCGGTTGCCTATTGACTTTTGCGTACGCAAATGTTATAATATAATTACAGTAAGGGAACACCTTACAAGTATCGGGGCAAGACGGGAAAGGAGAGCGAAATGGACGATATGAACGGCAGCGAAGAACTGGTTGAGCAGACTGAGCAAAAATGCTACTACAAAATCCTCGACATTATCTCCCACAGCGAAAGCAAGGAAGAAATTGAGGAAAAGGTAAGAGCCCTACTTAAAAAATAAGCAAGGCTCAGATTCAGAATTAAGGAACGGGCGGACTTGCCGCCGCCTAATCCTTTTTTATAATATCACGTTTTGCCCCGATTGTCAAGAAAGGGTGTGATATTATCGCAGAAAACGGCAAGAAGAAAATGGGCAGGCCTTTAAAAAGCGGGGAGGTTAAAGAGATTAGCCTTCATTTACGAATATCCAAGAGCGAAGCAGAGCGTATTAAGTATTGTTCGAAAATCCTCGGAAAGACGAGGACAGACACTATTATGGACGGCATCGCACTTTTGGAAAAAAAATTAAACGCAAAAAAGTAAAACGCCCGCTAATTCGTTAAGTACTCCATTCCAGCAACTTGGCTAACTGCCATTTAATAATTATACCGCTTTGATAAGTTGAAATCAGGGCGGTATTTTTATATACCAAATACCGAAACCGAAAAGGAGAAAAGATTATGGCAAAAGAAGAAATCAAGGAAACCTCTCTTACAGAGGATGAAGAAAAAAGGGTCGATGAAGTCGCCGAGGAAATGGAAGCGACAGAGGGACAGCTGGAGTATAAGCTGATCAAACCTATTTTGCTCGAAGGGACGCAGTATGACACACTGCATTTTGACTTTGAGAGCTTAACCACCGAGGACGCACTGAATATTGACGACGAATTGGAAGCGAAGGGTCACGCCTCGTATATGGCAGAGGCGTTTAACTCCCGCTTCCTTATGCTTATGGCGGTTAAAGCCTGCAAAGAGCCCTTAACGGAAGCGGCTTTCAAAAAAATATGCATTACGGATTACTATAAGATCAAGAACAGAGCAAGAAATTTTTTGGTGCGCTTAGTCTGAAAGGACTTAGGCGCAACTGTTTGATTTTGTCGGGAAGCGGGTATGCTCCATTGGAGTTCTGGCTTAACATGCCGCTGGTCAAGTTAGGTCGGTGGGTCGCAGAGCACAATCGGCTGATGAAAGAGAAGGAGAAGGAGTAAGCTATGGCGGGTAAAGAGCATGAAATGCTTTTTAAATTGGGGGCAAAGCTCAATCAAAGCTTCAGCGGAGCTTTTTCATCGGCGCAGAAGGCTTTGGCTGCCACAAAAAACGAGATCGCCGAATTAAACAAGATCCAGGGACAGGTCACGGCGTACAATACCCAACAGGAAAGCCTTGAAAAAACAAAGGAAAAGCTGGAAAAGTACAAGCAACAGCTTGAAAACGTCCGTAGGGAAATGGCGGCGAACGGCGAGTACAGCTCTGCTCTTGCGAACAAGGAATTAGACCTTAAGGATAAGATCGGGATCACCGAAGCGGCAATCGCCTCTAAAAATCAAAAGCTCCGGCAAATGGAGCAAAGACTTTCCGAGGCGGGGATTGACGTTACCAAGATGTCCGAGGAGAGTAAAAGGCTTTCCGAGGAGATGACTGCTCTTAAGGACAAAGAGGAAAAGGCTGCCGAGGAAGCACGTAAATTTGGGGACAGCGGTGTCAACGCTTTTGAGGCTGTCGGATCGGCTTTGGCGGCGGCGGGAATTTCGGCGGCTTTAGGTAAGCTTAAGGAAGAATTCATGGAATGCGTGGACGCTTCCATGGAGTTCGGCTATACCATGTCCACCGTGGAGGCTCTTTCGGGGGCAAACGTTTCCGAAATGAAGCAGCTTTCCGCAGAAGCTAAGGAATTAGGCGCTAACACTGCTTACACTGCGAATCAGTCCGCAGAGGCTATGACATACATGGGTATGGCGGGCTGGAATGCACAGCAAATGCTGTCGGGTATGAACGGCGTTATAAACTTAGCGGCGGCAAGCGGAGAGGATTTGGCTTTGGTTTCGGATATTGTTACCGATAATCTGACCGCTTTTGGGCTTAAAGCCTCCGATACGGCACATTTTTCCGATGTTTTGGCGGCGGCTGCGGCGAATTCCAACACCTCGGTGTCTATTATGGGCGAGACCTTTAAGGGCTCTGCTTCCGTGGCAGGCGCTTTGGGGTACAGCATTGAGGACGTGGCTGTGGCAGTCGGTTTAATGGCTAACTCGGGCGTAAAGGGCTCAATTGCCAATACCACTCTCAAGAACACCTTTAACGGATTGTTAGAGGGAGCGACGCTCACCTCGGCGGCATTCGGCGAGGTTTCCTACAGTACCGTGAATTATGACGGCACTATGAAGGATCTGCAAACCACCATTCAAGATCTGCGGTTTTATTTCGATCAGATGACCAAGGCGGAAAAGGTTAGCAATGCGCAGGCTATTGCGGGGCAGAGAGGATATAACGGATTGCTGGCGATTTTAAACTCCACCGACGAGGACTATGCCAAGCTCGCCGACACTATCAACAACTGCACCGGTGCGGCGCAGAAAATGGCCAACACCAAGCTGGACAACCTTAAGGGCGACGTCACCTTGCTTAATTCCGCTGCCGACGGGCTAAAAATGACCATCGGCGAGCTGTGGAACGACGAGCTTAGAGGCTTGGCGCAGACCGGCACGGAGATCTTGTCGGGAATCAACGAATTTGTAAATAATAATCCTGCTGTGGTAAAGGCTTTAATGGCGGTGACCGCAGAGGTCGGCATACTGGTAGCGGCATATACCGCATTTAACACCGCCAAGAAAATCAAAAATACCTTAGACACGCTCGGAACGGCATTACAGGCTAAGAGCGCAGTATCGGCAGCAGCGCATGCGGCGGCTTCTACGGCGGAGGCGGCAGCAACTACGGGCGCAGCTGCGGCGCAAAAGGGACTTAATCTTGCTATGCTGGCAAGCCCGATGGGCATAGCCTTGGCGGCGGTAACAGCACTGACGGCAGCCATTGTGATCCTCCGTGAAAATTGCAAATTAGAAAAGTTAGAAGCACAGGAGCTTACCACTGCCACGTTGGCACAGAAGGAAGAGGCTGAAAAGCTTACAGCGGAATATCAAAAGGCCTGCGATATGTACGGAGAGACCAGCGATCAGGCAAGAGCCTTGAAGTACGATATGGACGAGGCGAACGCTGTGATACAGCAGCAGTCCTACTCCGTCAAGGAGCTGTATGCGGAGATCGAGACGCTCCACAGCTCCACGGATACCCTGATAAGCGACTATAACGCTTTAGGAACGGATCAGCGGGCGCAGAGCGAAAGAACCTCGGTGCTTGTGGCTAAGCTTAGAAGCTTGGCGGGGGCTTCGGAGCAGGCAGCAGGCTCACAAGAGCAAATGAAAGCCATTATTGCGGAGCTTAACTCCCAATTCCCAAATCTCGGCTTGAACGTGGACAACGTTACCAACAAGCTTGATACCATGACGGGAAAGATCAACCGGGCTTTGGGGGCAAGCAGCAAACAGGCGGATTATGATAATGCACTTGCAAGCTATAACGACCTATTGGCACAGGAGCAGGAGTTGCTGAAGGCTAACGGCAAGGCGGAGAATGCACTGTGGCAAGCACAGAAAAATTACTCCTCGGCTGTGGGAAGCAATGTGTTTACAGCTGCTTGGGCTGCTCTTAACGGTCAGGCGGGAGACGCAATGGACGACCTGCAGGAGGCGGGAAAGCACGCCGACACGGTAAGAGCCGATCTGTTGGAAATTCAGGCGGCAATTGCGGACTGTGAAGCAATTTTTGAAGAATACGGTGCAGCAGTAAACGGCACGTCGGAGGAAACGGTGACCGCTTATGACGCTGTGGCTGTGGCGGTGAACGGAGTTACCGAAGAGACACAGGCATTGCTTACAGCTTACAACGACGCATATCAAGCAGCTTACGAGAGCGTAAGCGGACAGTATGCGCTGTGGGACGCAGCGGCGGAGGTGTCGGCGGTGAGCGCAGACACTATAAACGCCTCCTTGGAATCCCAAGCTAAGTACTGGCAGGACTATAACAGCAATTTGCAGGCGCTTGCAGAAAAAGTGGGAGATATAGAAGGACTTAGCGACATCATTGCTTCCTTTGCGGACGGCAGCTCCGATTCCGTAAACGCCATTGCGGGAATGGCAGGCGCTACCGACGCAGATCTGAAAAAAATGGTGGAGAACTGGCAGAATCTTCAGGCAGAGCAGGAGCAGGTATCTAAGGCTTTAGCCGATACAAGGGTCGATTTCGACGCTGAAATGGAAAACCTTGTAGACGATATGGAAGCGGCAATCGACAAAATGAATATGGAGGACGACGCTGCAAAGGCGGCGAAGGAAACCATTGAAGCATATGCGGAGGCAATTGCGGCAGGAAAAGGTAAAGCGGTGGACGCAGCGGATCAGGTGGCTATTGCCACAGCAAGGGCACTGGCGTTGGCTGACGGCGATGAAATTATAATAGCTCCATCAAGAAGCACAGGCAGGGGCGTAGCTGCGGGAGAGGGCGGACTTAACGCTTACGCTTCGGGTACAAGCTACGCAGGACGGGGTCTTGCCCTTGTGGGCGAGCGAGGTCCCGAGCTGGTAATGATGAGAGGCGGCGAGACGGTTTACAATGCGCAGGAGACCAAGGCTATACTCGGCGGCTCAAAAGACGGAAATACCGTCACCATTGCACCTGTGTTCACAATCAACGGAACTGCTTCCGATGCAGATTGGCAGGAAATTGAAGAGAGAATGGTAGAGGTTATCAAGAACGCACTCAGGGACGAGGACATTGACGCAAAGAGAGGAGTGTATGCATAATGAGGACGTATACCACCGTGCAGGGAGATAAGTGGGACAGCATAGCATACAAGCTTTACGGCGACGTCAGATTTACCGATACGCTTATTGCCGCCAATTCGGAGCACCGTATGATATATGTGTTTTCGGCGGGAATTGTGCTAAATGTCCCTGATGTGGAGGAGCGGGTTTCCGTCAGCGATCTGCCGCCTTGGAAGCAGGTGAGAGGATAATGAGCGACAGCAGTCTTGCACGGCGCACGAAGGCGCAGGTAGTGTTTGCAGGGACGGATATTTCGACGGCAATAAATGAGGACCTTCTGTCGCTGACCTTTACGGACAACGAGGAGGACAGCACCGACGATCTGCAAATAAAGGTTTCCGACCGTGAAGGTAAATGGCTTAGAAAATGGCTCGGGAATATTGTTTCGGAGGCTGCGGCAGGGGGCGAGATACTCAGCACTCCGGAGTCGGCGGAGGACAGCACAAACAGCGGTTCGGGCAGTTCAAGCGGCTCGGGCGGCTCAAATAGCGGCAATTCTTATAAGGTCACGGCAAGCAGCGGGGTCAACGTCAGATCGGCGGCAGACGAAAAGGCTGCTATTCTCGGCAAGCTGCCCTGCGGGACTGTGGTAACTGTACATAAATTCTCGGGTGAGTGGGCTAATATCACCTACTCGGGAAAATCCGCTTATATCAAGGGGGCGAACCTTAAGCCTTTGGGAAGCGGCAGCAGTACGGGAAGCTCAGGAAGCACTGCTGCCTATTCGATGTCAAACGTTTCTGCGGCTTATGCGGCTTCGGCAGGCTCTACCGCTGCGGGTGACGGCAGCTGGGCTATCGGAGACGAGGTGATTGCAAACGGCAGACCTCAGTATTCTTCTTACGGATTGGGAAAGCCCGGATTTTTGGTGACAGACCATAAGGGCAAGATCACGCATCTTAATCTCAAAAGCGATATTCCCTATCCTATTCATGTTGACTATTTGGGCTGGTTTGCGGAAAATCAGGTGCAGAAGGCAGGGAATACGCAGGCGGGGCAGACAGCGGAAGAAAAGTCTGCGGGAAAGGGACTTAAAATCTCGGTTTCCATTGTCACCGAAAACCGAAACGGAGACGGCAAGGACGAGGTTATGGACTGCGGTCAGTTTGAGCTTGATGATGTGAAGGCAGAGGGTCCGCCCTCTACCGTTACAATGAAAGCCACTTCCCTGCCTTACACCTGCGGGATCAGACAGACCAAAAAGAACAAGTCTTGGGAGGGGACTTCCCTCTCGGGGATCGCAAAGGCTATCGCTGCGAATAACGGATTGGGAATTTTATTTGAATCGAAAACAGATCCTTCTTACAGCAGAGTGGAACAATATCAAATGTCGGATATTGCTTTTCTTCAAAAGCTATGTCATGATACAGGGGCTTCCCTTAAAGCAACCAATAATGTGATCGTTATTTTTGACCAAGCCGCTTATGAGGCTAAGAAGGCGGTGAAAAAAATCATCTTTGGGGAAAGCGGCGGGTATACCAAGTATCAGCTGGAAACCTCTGCGGGAGGCAGCTATGCAAGCTGCAGAGTGTACTATACAGCCGCTGACGGCACAGTCATTGAAGCTACCGAATATGCCGAGGGGTATAATTCAAGCAACGACAACAACCAATGCCTCGAAGTGCGGCAGAAGGTCGGCAGCGTCAGCGAGGCACAGGCTTTGGCACATAAAATGTTAAGGCTGCATAATAAATTCGAGTACGAGGCTTCCTTTACCTTCCCCGGCGACCCTGCGCTGGCGGCGGGAAACACCGTTGAATTAAGCGGATTTGGAGCATGGGACGGGAAGTTCTTGATAAAGCAGGCAAAGCACAGCCTTTCACGAAGCGGCTTTACCACAAGCATTTCCTTAAGAAAATGTTTGGCAACTAATGAGAGCATTTCGGGTGGAAGCGGCAATCAGGATAGCGGTTCGGGCGGCTCGGACGATATTGATGAGCTGGCAAGGCAGTGTATAAGAGGAGATTGGGGCAACGGGCAAGAGCGCATAGATAAGCTTACTGCGGCGGGACACAGCTATAGGCAGGTGCAGGATAGGGTCAACGAGATGCTCTACGGAGTAGGTTGGAATAAGGGTTAAATTTAAAAAAAGGGTGTTTTTAAATTGAACACGGGTTTTTCTGAATGATTTTTGTAAAAATTACTATTTTTTCATATTTGCAGGCGATTGAAAAGAGGAGGAAGCAATGGGGGAAATCAGAATCGGTGAAGTTAGTTCTGCCGATTACGACCAAAGACTGGTTAGGGTGTACTTTTCCGAAGCCGAGATGATGTCGGGCTGGCTTAAGGTGATCAAGTCGCCGCCCTTTATCGTTCCCGACGGGACGGAAAAGGACGTGATCTCAGGCGGCTCGGCTGACGAAACGAACACGGCAGGTCCGCTGGCAGCTCATAGACACGGATTGAGAATTGTGCCCTGGTTTCCGAAAATCGGGGACAAAGTCCTGTGCATTTATAACTCGGGATTTAACGAGGACGGTTTTGTGATAGGGGGGATCTAAATGACTGTAGGGAGCTTGGGCGATATAGTCTTTAAGGTTTCCTCGGCAACGGTGGAAACGCTGAAAAACCTGTCTTTGAGCAGAGGGGCAAGCTATGCAAAGCATAATCAGCACTGCGGCGACACACTGTTGGAATTCACGGGGAGAGATCCGGGAACGGTTTCCTTTGATATGACCCTTTCCGCAGACTTAGGCGTTAATGTGGCAAGCGAGATAAGCAAGATAGATCAGGCGGTGCAGTCGGGCAGAACAATGCGGCTGATATTGGGTATGGCGGTCTATGGGAAGAAGTGGGTAATATCCAAATACAGCGTTAAGTACAACTATTTTGACAGAAATCAAAATCCGCTGTTAGCGGAGATCTCTCTGTCACTGACGGAATATTCGTAAGGGGGCGGTTCTGTGGAGTTAACGGTGGATTCGGAAAAAGACTACTCCCAAGAGCTTATGGAAAGCGACTTGGCTAAATCAGTGGTGCAAAATATTGCGCTGCTTTTAAATACCAAAAAAGGCACTGTGCCTATGTACAGAGAGTATGGACTGCCGATGGAATTTATTGACAAGCCCCTGCCTGCAGCGCAGATCATTGCCTTTGCGGAAATTACAGAAGCACTGGAGAAATTTGAGCCCAGGGCGAAATTAACAAATATGACATTCCGACAGGATAAAAACGGGAAAATGGCAATCGTACTGGAGGTGACGGTATGAGAGAGGGCGCAGCCTACAAATTCGTGCAGACGGACACGGAGGGGATTATTGCGGAGCTTGCCGCTAAATATGAAGAATTGACGGGGAGAACCTTGCAGCCCTCAGACCCGGACAAGCTGTTTATATCCTGGGTAGCGGACATTATCGTACAAACGTTGGCGCTTATAAACTACTCTGCCAACCAAAACATACCTTCGAGAGCCGAGGCGGAAAATCTTGACGCATTAGGCGAATTTGTTTTTAATCTTAAAAGACCCGAAGCCGAGCCCGCAGAGTGTATTATATGCTTTGAAATTTCAATGCCGCAGGAAGCGGCAATCACTATTCCGAAAGGTACGCAGGTCACCGACGGCAGCAAGTCCCTTGTGTGGGAAACCACGGAGGATACGGCAGTAGCGATCGGAGAGACAGAGACAGCGGTCAGGGCGGTATGCCAAACGGCAGGAACTATCGGAAACGGTTATGCTGCAGGTCAGATTAATGTCTTAATGGACGTGGACAAGGTGCTGTACTTCCAGCGGTGCTACAACATTGAGACAACCAGCGGCGGCTCAGAGGCGGCGGACGATGACACATACTATCAGTTAATGCGGCAGAGCTTAGAGGCGTACAGCACGGCAGGACCTAAAGGAGCGTACGAATATCACGCCAAGGCGGTTTCTTCGGATATTGGGGACGTTTGTGCCATTGCGCCGCTGGGTAAGGACGGGCATGTTGAGATATATGCGATCATGGCAGACGGATCTATTGCGGACGACGGGACGAAAAACCGCATTTTGGAAGCTTGCAGCGATGAGAAGGTTCGACCGCTGACAGATATTGTTGAGGTTTGCGACCCCGAGGTAGTGGATTATGATATTGACCTTACTTACTACGTTGACCAAAACAGCAGTAAATCGGTTAAGGACATTGCCGAGGCGGTTCTGGACGGAGTTGACAGGTATGTCGCTTGGCAGGGGGAAAAGATCGGGCGGGATATTAATCCGTCAAAGCTGATTTGGTTTTTAAAGGATACGGGGATAAAGAGAGTAGATGTAAGAGCGCCTGTCTTTGTATCTCTTAGGGACGGAGCGGATCGAACTGCGCCGCAGTATCCACGGCTAAAAGAAACCTCCATAAAGAACGGAGGCTTTGAAGATGAGTAAGCTTATCACCGAGGAAAAAAGTCTTTTAGGTGCATTCCCGTTCTCCCTGTCCATAGACGGGGACAAATACAGAATAGCGGAAGCAATTGCGGAAAAGCTGGCGAAAACTGCCGCCGATACTGAAAAGGTGAAAATCTACCCGATCATAGACGAGCTGCCCGAGGGAGTACTTGATATTCTTGCAAAGGATTTTAAAGTCGAATGGTACGAATATAATGCGCCGCTGAAAAACAAAAGGCAGGCGATCAAAGAGTGTATTTTGGTACATAAATACAAGGGCACGAAATACGCTGTGGAAACGGCGGTTCATAGTCTTTACGATAAGGCGGAGGTCAAGGAATGGTTTGAATACGAAGGACTTCCTTACCACTTTCAAATTAGGGTTTACGGCTCGTCAAGCGGGCAGGTAAAGACATTAAATCAGAAGATACTTTATGCGAAAAATCTGCGGTCTATCCTGGACGATATTATCTTTGTTTTAGTGCCCGAAAGGGACATTGAGGTGTTTGTGGGTGCGGTAAATACGGCTCTTCACATTAAAAAGGGCGCAGAGGTAACTCACGGAGATAACAGCGTCTATACCATTGCTGCCTTTACGGTACTTGCGGGGGCTGTTCAAAGTGGGCGGCACAAGCGGATTTTCGGCATAATTGAGGATAAGGGCAGCAGCGAAAGCTTGCAGGAGTTTTCGGCGAAGTCAATAGCAGGGGGTAAGCTTTACGGCTTCCACAAAAAAATACATTCGGAGGTAAGCAGATGAGCTGGAAAGAGGTCACGATTACAAAAAGCGGTGAGCGTATGCTGTCACGCATGATAAACGGCAGCAAGCTGACCTTTACAAGGGTGGTTTTGGGCGACAGCGCCGTTAATGAAAATGCGCTACATTCCCAAACGGCAGTATTCTCGCCGATAAATGCGCCCGCACTGTTGGCAGGCAAGGAGGAAACGCAGGAGCAAAACGGCACACGGATCCGAATCCAGATAAGGAACGACGGCGTGAAAAGTGCTGTGCAAATGAGGCAGGTGGGACTATACGCCGAAACTGCAAGAGATGAAGAGGTGCTTTTTGCAATCCTTCAGGACGAAATTGGAGAAGAAATTCCAAGTCATGAGGAATTTTCACAATTTCTGCTGGAAATGTACATAACAGTTGCAATCGGGCGGACTAACAATATTCAAATCACAACAAATCCTTTGGTTTATGCCACCGCAGAGGAGCTGAGGGAGGTCAGTGCAAGAGTAGTGGAGGCTTCCTCTGCGTCCTCGGAGGCTTTGAAGATCATTACGGAAATTGCGGATATGGCAGGAGGAATTTCTTCCCACAAGATTTCTGTTCCAACAGAGGGGTGGCAGGGAGATTCACTGCTCTTTTTGGATCTGGAGCTTACAGGTGTTGAGGAGGATATGACGCCGTTGGCTATAGTGGAGCCGGAAAGCGAGGAGACGGCAATTGCCTGTGGACTTGGTCAGAGAGTGATGAGCGGCGAAGGCTTTTTGAGGTTTTTCACAGAAACAGCACCCGAAAAGCCTATTAATGTGAATGTAACTCTTCTTACGCCCACCAAGGGCAGCTCGGCAGGAGGAAGGTTTGTTCTCGAACCTGCCACCGCAGACAGATTAGGCGGCGTCAAGATAGGCGAAGGCGTCGCAGTAGAGGCGGACGGCCGAATATCAGTTAATTCCGATGCAATAGCGGCAACGGACGAAGAAGCAAAAAGCATTATCAGTGAAATTTTCGGGAAAAAGTGAAATTAACGGCGGCAGCCGTTAATATAAAAATTTTTAAGAAAGAGGTCTCTTATTATGGCAAACGAAAAATTAGCAAGCTTAAATCAGCTTAAGGCAATGGGTGAAGCGGCAAAGGCAAGCATTGACGCTGTTAAGGCAAGTGTACCCACAAAGGTATCCGCTCTTAATAACGACAACGGGTATCAGACTGCGGAGGATGTAGAGGCGGCAGTAGCATCACAGATTGGCAGAGTGTATAAGCCTGCCGGCAGTAAGCACTTTAACGATCTTTACGAGCCCAGCGAAGAAATACTTGGCAATGTATACAACATTACCTCATCTTTCGTGACTGATGAAAGATTCGTGGACGGAGCCGGCGTTAATTATCCCGACGGTACTAATATCGCAGTAGTGCAGGTCGGTAATAAGTACTGTTACGATGTGCTTTCCGGTGCGGTGGACTTAAGCAATTATGTCGAAAAGGAAGCGGGAAAGACACTGTCGTCCAACGATTTTTCTGACATCTACAAGGCTATGCTTGACGACATGCCCGAGGGTGGCGTGTCAAAAGTAGAGACATCCGATATTAACGGGTACATTAAAATCAACGGCGTAGATACACCTGTCGTGGATATTGCCACAGACGCAGAAGCTGAAGCGGTTATAGAAGCTATCTTCCCTGCGGAATAATCAGCACTTGTGCTGATTAAGCTTCAAAAATAACTCACATTACCGACCCCGACGATGGTCGGGGTTTGGTAATTTTGGAGGTAAAAAATGGCTAATAACGGACTATCTTCCTTGGCACAGCTTAAGGCGGGACTGGAGAGGTCTAAGACCTTTGCAGGAAAGGTTGCAGACACAGCGGCTAAGGCGATTGAAGAAATTGATAAAAATAAAATGGAAAAGACAAGCTCCGTGGCTGTTACAGTTACTGTCACAGGGTGGAAGTCGGCGAGCGGGAATACTGAGTACCCATACTGCTATGATATTGCAGCAGGCGGAGTTACGGCGTCGGACTTGGCGATCATAACCGTCACTCCGGACAGTATGGCGGCAGCAGCGGAAAGCAATTTAAGCCCGATATGCGAGACGACGAGCGGAGCTGTGAGAATATATGCCAAGGTGCAGCCGACAGATGTGATTTCGGCAGAGCTTTGGACTTTGGGAGGTGTTTAATATGGCTTTTGGATTTGTTTTTGGAGCAGGAAGCGGTAATGCCGCCGAGGAGGCAGTGAAAAATCACAATAGCTCCGCTGACGCTCATTCTCAGATTTTTGCGGAAATCAACAAAAAAATCGACGATGTTGAGACAAAAGCGGATACGGCTATAGATAAGGCTGCCAATGGCGTCTCGGTAAGCTTCACACGCACATTGGACAATGGCACTAAAATCGGGACGATAACCGTCAACGGTGTTGATACAGATCTTTACTGCGAGTCGGACACTAACACGGTGTATTCCAACGCCACCACCTCTTCGGCGGGGCTGATGTCGGCGGCGGACAAAGCCA
>JAMPBF010000029.1 GCA_023666805.1 Bacillota bacterium | reverse complement strand
CAAGGTGGTAACGGTCAGCACCTGAGTTTGACCTCTTGTAAATAAGCCCGAACCGTGAACTCGGGGCAAAAGCGCTACCTCTGCCGCAAGGGGTCTCATTTGATCCATTGCTCTTCCGTCAACCCGCTTCTGCTCGTCCAAAAGCCAGCGGCGTACGATAAACTTCTGAAGCTTGTAGATGACCTCGTCGATCATTGCAGCCTGCTCGGGGTACTTTTCGTCGTATTCGGCGTGAATTTCGTCCTTGATAGGCTGAAGCCTTGCTTCGCGAACGTTTTTATCATCGGTGTCCAAAGCGTACTTGACCTTGTCGGTGTACTTTCCTTGGATCTCTTCAAACAGATCATGATCCACTTCCATGGATTCAAATTCAAACTTGGGCTTGCCGATTTCCGCCCTGATTTGATTTACAAAGGGAATGATCGACTTAACGATCTCCTCGTGTCCTTTCATAATGGCGTTGAACATGGTATCGTCGTCAACCTCGTTAGCCCCCGCCTCGATCATAACCACCTTCTTCTCGCTGGAAGCGACGGTCAGCTGAAGATCTGATTTTGCTCTCTGCTCGGCGTCGGGCATAAGAACGATCTCGCCGTCAACCAAGCCCACGGAAATACCGCCGATAGGTCCGTTCCAAGGAATGTCGGAAACGGAAACGGCAATAGATGCGCCGATCATGGCAATGATTTCGGGCTGTGTGTCCGGATCAACCGCAAGCACCGTCATGACAATAGACACGTCGTTTCTCATATCCTTGGGGAAAAGAGGACGCATGGGACGGTCAACAACGCGGGAGGTCAAAATGGCCTTTTCACTGGGTCTGCCCTCTCTCTTTAAAAAGCTGCCGGGGATCTTGCCCACAGAATACAGCTTTTCCTCGTAATCGACGGAAAGAGGGAAAAAGTCAACGCCCTCTCTGGGCTTTTCGCTGGCGGTCACGTTTACCATGACCACCGTGTCGCCGTAGCGAACCCAGCATGAGCCGTTGGCAAGTCCGCAGGTCTTTCCCGTCTCCACGGAAAGCTCTCTGCCTGCAAAGGTGGTTTTAAACACTTTGTAATTTTCAAACATTTTTATCCTCCTTGTATTTTGAGGAAACAATTTAGCAATAAATTCGGCAGCCTTTTTGTTATGCTGAAATTTTTGATGCTTATCGGTAAATGCTGCTCAATTTAATGCTAAAGTTTTGTTTCCTCATTTTTCTTTGTTTTTTGCCTTTGCCGAAGGATCCCGACCTTTGTCGGAGATCCCTCGCAGGGCGTAAAAGGAAAGCGCTTTGCTTAGGTAAAAAGGGCAGAGTGATAAGAACCGCTCTACCCTTCAATAACCAATTACTTACGAATACCCAGCTTAGCAATGATAGCACGGTAACGCTCAATATCCTTTTTCTGGAGATAGTTAAGCAGGTTACGTCTGTGACCTACCATTTTGTGAAGTCCGCGTCTGCTGTGGTGATCGTTCTTGTGAACCTTAAGATGCTCGGTCAAATCGGAGATCCTTTTGGTAAGGATAGCGATCTGAACCTCGGGTGAACCTGTGTCATTTTCATGAGTGCGGTTCTTTTCGATGATCTCGTTTTTTTCTTCCTTCAGTAACATAGTTACACCTCTTGATTTTTATTTCCCTGTCTTAGCAAAGGGATACGGTGTTTCCCTGCTGGGCAAGCTCCGCAATGCCAAGGGCGGGGATAAGACAGCTGCTTTACAGCAACGAAATAATTATAACATAACAGCGGAAATTTGTAAAGAGTTTTTTAAAATTTTTTGACATTTTCCACAGAAAAAAATCTCAAATCTCCGCAGACTGCCAAAAGTTATGCGTCCTTTTTGGCGGGCTTTTTATCCTGTATCATTCTTCTGCCGCCCGTCTTGCGTATTCTCTCGGGCTGAGTGCCTTCCTTTACGTTTTCGGCGGTAACGATCACCTTCACCAGCGCATCGTCCGAAGGAGCGTCAAACATTGTCTGAGACAAAATATCCTCCACAATGCTGCGAAGACCTCTTGCCCCCGTTTTCCGTTCCACCGCTTTTTTGGCGATCTCCTTTAAGGCCTCGGGCTCTATTTCCAGCTCGATGCTGTCCAAGCCGAAAAGGTAGGTATACTGCTTTATCAAAGCGTTTTTGGGCTCGACCAATATCTTGATCAGCGCTTCCTCGTCCAAATCGTCCAATACGGTAAGGATAGGAAGTCTGCCCACAAGCTCGGGGATAATGCCGTATTTTACCAGATCCTCGGGAGCTGCCTGATGCAGAGCCTCGCTGATGCTTTGCTCCTTTTGGCTCTTTACCTCTGCGCCAAAGCCCAATGCGGAGGAATGTATGCGGGAGAAAATCGTCTTTTCAATGCCCTCGAAGGCGCCGCCGCAGATAAAGAGAATATTTCTTGTGTCTATTTGTATAAATTCCTGATTGGGGTGCTTTCTGCCGCCTTGAGGGGGCACGTTGGATACGGTGCCCTCGACGATCTTAAGAAGCGCCTGCTGTACGCCCTCTCCGCTTACGTCCCTGGTAATGGAAACATTTTCCGAACGGCGGGAGACCTTGTCTATCTCGTCGATATAGATAATTCCTCTTTCGGCTGCCTCGATGTCAAAATCCGCCGCCTGTATCAGTCTGAGAAGAACATTTTCCACGTCCTCGCCCACGTAACCCGCCTGAGTTAAGGTGGTGGCGTCCGCAATGGCAAAGGGCACGTTCAAAATATCCGCCAAGGTCTGCGCCAACATGGTCTTTCCCACGCCCGTAGGACCTAACAGCAGCACGTTGCTCTTTTGCAGCTCGATCTCGCTGTCCTTGTCGTCGGCGGAAAGAACTCTCTTATAGTGGTTGTAAACCGCTACGGAAAGCACCTTTTTGGCTTCCTCCTGACCGATGATGTACTCGTCGAGTATCTCCTTGATCTGTGCGGGCTTTAACAGCTTTTCCTTCTTAAGAGTACCGTTGTATTTGGGTCTGCTTGTGTTCCTGTGGATCTCGGGAATTTCTCCCTCCTCCAAAAGCATATTGTAGGAGGCAATAACACATTCGTTACAGATAACGCCGTTTTTGCCCACCAACATTCTTGATACATAATCCTCGGTTTTTCCGCAGAAATTACATTTCAGCATATATTAATATCCTCTTAGCGTTTATCAAAAATTTTATCGACCAATCCGTATTCGAGCGCTTCCTGTGCGGTCATATAGTTGTCTCTGTCGGTGTCGGCAACTATCTTTTCATAGGGCTGTCCCGTCATATCCGCCAGCATGCGGTTCATTTTTTCCTTTATGTGGATAATGTGCTTTGCCACAATGTCTATATCGGACGCCTGAGCTCTGCCCGTGCCGCCGGAGGGCTGATGTATCATTACCTCGGCGTTGGGGAGGCATATTCTTTTGCCCTTGGTGCCTGCCGCCAAGAGAAAAGCTCCCATGGAAGCCGCCATGCCCATGCATATCGTGGAAACGTCGCACTTGATATACTGCATGGTGTCGTATATCGCCATGCCTGCCGTAATGGAACCGCCGGGGCTGTTGATATAAAGCTGAATATCCTTATCGGCGTCCTGTCCCTCCAAGAACAAAAGCTGCGCCACCACAAGGCTTGCGGTCACATCGTTTACCTCCTCGTGAAGCATAACAATGCGGTCGTTCAGCAGCCTCGAATAAATATCGTAGGCTCGCTCGCCTCTGCCCGTTTGTTCGATGACGGTAGGTACCAAGCTCATATGATCTCTAATGTAATACATTAAATCTGTCCTTTCTGCATTTTGCCTCTGAAAATTGCGGTTTCCTCAAAAAAATCTTAAATGGCAGCGCCGCATAATACATAATTATGCGGTGCGCTCCTTTTATTATGATGCGATCTCTGCGCTGTCCTTAACTATCTTAAACGCCTTTTCGACCTTGATATCCTCGGAAAGGCTCTTCTCGTCGATGATCCTCTTGACCTTCTCGACCTCCATCTTGTGCTCGTCGGCAAGTCTCTTATACTCCGCCTCAATATCGTCGGAGGAAGCCTCGACGCTCTCAAGCTGAGCGATCTTCTCCAAAGCAAGTCTGAGCTTTATCTGCTTTTCGGCAGCTTCTCTGAAATTCTGTCTGAACTGCTCCATGGTCTGTCCCGTATATTTTAAGAAATCCTGAACGGTAACGCCCTGGTATCTGTTTCTGAATTCCCAGTCTCTGACCATTTCGGTCACTCTGTTTTCGTACATAACATCGGGGATCTCGCCTTCAAGCTTGCCGATAAGGGCTTCGTTAAGGTCGGTCTCCACCTTTGCGTCTGCGTGCTCCTCGGCATGCTCCTGCAAATGCTTCTTAATGTCCGCCTTAAATTCGTCCAAGGTATCGAAATCGTTGTCCTTGGCAAATTCGTCGTCCAGCTCGGGAAGCTCCTTGCCCTTGATCTCATGGATAAGGCACTTAAATTCGGCGTCCTTGTCCCTCAGCTCCTCGGCGGTGTAATCGGCGGGGAATTTAACGTTGACTTGGAAAGGCTCGTTGATATTCTTGCCGATTATCTGATCCTCAAAGCCGGGGATAAACTGACCGCTGCCCAGCTCCAAGGGATACTTTTCCGCCTTGCCGCCGTCAAAAGCCTTGCCATCCACAAAGCCTTCAAAGTCAAATACGACGGTATCGCCCTTTTCTGCGGCTCTGTCGCTGACCTCGACGATTCTGGCATTTCTGTTCTGACGGTTGCGAAGCTCCTTGTCAACATCCTCGTCGGTTACATTGTTGACAATTCTTGTTGCCTTTATTCCCTTATAATCGGAAATATTTACCTCGGGCTTGGTGGTGAACACCGCCTTAAAGGTAACGCCGTCCTCCTTTTCGACCTTGGTGACCTCGATATTGGGCATATCTACGACCTCCAAGCCCGTTTCCGTGATGACCTTGTCGATATTTTCCCTGTAAAGAATATTCACGGCTTCATCATAAAACACGCCTTCGCCGTACTGGGTCTCGATCATTTTTCTGGTGGCTTTTCCCTTTCTGAAGCCGGGAATCGTGATATTTTTTCTCTTTTTGAGATATGCTGCCTGCAATGCGTTTTCAAATTCGTCTACGCTGTTCTTAAATTCTACCTCTGCGGTATTTACTGCGGTTTTGTTATTAGAAATAATTTCCATTTAAAAATCCTCCATTTTTACAGTCAATATATTATAACATATTGTTACAATTTTTTCCAGTGTTTTTTATGAAAATTTGTAAAAAATTTTTAAATTTTATGACCGCCTCCGAAAATCCCTATTCCTTTACGAGAACAGGGGTAAAATTCACGCAATCGCAGGAGGCTATGTGATAATTTATCCCGTCGCTTTCCCCCGTAAACGCCTGTTTTACGGCGGGACCGTGAACATGACCGTAGTAGCAGTCCTTGACGCCGTGCTTTTTCAGCACGTCGATAATGTAATAGTTCTTTTCGTTTCCGAAGATCGGCGGATAGTGGATAAAAACCACCGGCTCTCCCCCAAGCCTTTTGGCGTCGGAAATGCTCATATCCAGCCTTCCCGCCTCTCGGTTCAAAAGCTTTTGGTCAAAGGGCTCGCTGCCGTCGTTTATCCAGCCTCTTGTGCCGCAAACGGCAATTCCTGCCTCCAAATAGGAGTTATTGTTCAAAATTCGGATCTTGTCCAGCGCCTTTTCCTGCAAAAAAGCGTCCAGCTTTGACTTGGTGGTCCACCAATAATCGTGATTTCCCTTTAGGAAGATCTTTTTCCCCTTTAAATTGTCGTTTATATAGCGAAAATCCTTTTCTGCGTCCCGAAGATAGGTCGCCCAAGAGATGTCGCCGTTTATCACCACCGTGTCCTCCTCATTTACGAGAGCGTTCCAGTTGGCGGTGATTTTTTCCACATGATTTCCCCAGCCCTTGAATATGTTCATCGGCTTGTCGGTGCTGAAGGAAAGGTGCAGATCACCTAAAACGTATAAGCTCAAATCATCACCCTTACTTCTTCAAAAAATCCACGACTGCGGCGGACATAAGCTCGCGGTCGATCACGCCCTTAAATCTTACCGCCTTGTTTTTGGTGGCAGCCAAGGGCAGGGGCATGCTTGTGCCCGTTTTTTCCTCTAATTTCTCGATCACGGTGAACTCGTCCATGCCTGCGCAGTCGCCGCCTACCGCTTCATAAACCGCCTTGCCGAATTTGTAGGGGTTGGCGGTGGAGGCGATAAGGGTCTTGGTCCCGTCTCCCGTGTTCCTTTTGTATTCGTTGTAAACCTTGTAGGCGACGGCGGTGTGGGTGTCCATAAGGTAAGAGTAGCTGTCGAAGCACTCCTTTATCGCCGCCTTGGTTTCCCCGTCGCTGCAGCAGCCCGCATAGAACAGGTCGGAGAGCTTCGCCTTGACCTCGGGTGTGACCTCGTATCTTCCCTCCGCTTTAAGGGCTGAAAACCACTTGTTGACAAGCTCGGTGTTTTCTCCCGACAGATGATACAAAAGCCTTTCCAAATTGCTGGAGATAAGTATATCCATGGAGGGAGAGATAGTGGTGTAGAATTTTCTGTTTTTGTCGTAAATACCCGTGTTTATAAAATCGGTAAGGATATTGTTGGCATTGGAGGCGCAGATAAGCTTGTTTACGGGAAGTCCCATTTCCTTTGCGTAATATGCAGCCAAAATATTGCCGAAGTTGCCTGTGGGAACCACAATGTTTATCTTCTCGCCGTATTTGATCTCTTGGTTTTTGACAAGCTCAGCGTAGGCGGAAATGTAATAAACTATCTGAGGGCAAAGCCTGCCCCAGTTTATGGAATTGGCGCTGGAAAGCACCGTGCCCATTTTATCCAGCTCCTCCGCCATGCCCTCGTCGGTGAAGATAGCCTTAACTCCGTTTTGGCAGTCGTCGAAATTGCCCTTTACGGCGCATACGAACACATTGTCCCCTTCTTGGGTCTGCATTTGGCGCTTTTGCATATCGCTTACTCCGTCCTCGGGATAGAATACGCTTATGGTGGTGCCTTCAACATTCTTAAAGCCCTCTAAGGCAGCCTTTCCCGTGTCTCCCGAGGTTGCCACCAAAATGGCTATATCCTTGTCGGGAATGGTCTTTTTGGCTGAAACGGTGAGCAGGTGAGGCAGGATCTGCAGCGCCATATCCTTAAAGGCGCAGGTAGGGCCGTGCCACAGCTCCAAAATATAAGTGCCCTTCAAAAGATGAGCTATATCCGCTATGTTTTCCGTGTCAAAATTGCTGCCGTACGCCTTTGTCACGCAGTCCCTTATCTCTTCGTCGGTAAAGTCGGTCAAAAACAGCTTAAAAATATCGTAAGCCCTGTCGGCGTAGCTTTTATCGCAAAGGGCTAAAATCTCCTTTTCCGCGATTGCGGGCAGCTTCTCGGGAACAAAAAGACCGCCCTCATGGGAAAGACCCTGTGCGATTGCCTGTGCGGAGGTGATCCTTATGTCCGCATTTCTGGTGCTGGTGTAATTCATAATTTTTTCCTTTCTTTTTTCTGTGATAAAGACATTTATGTATCGAGAGCGGTAAAATCCCCCTCAAAGTATTCAATATCCAGTATTCTCGGAAATTCCTCGGCGGTCAGCGTCACATAAGCGGTGTCGAAGCGCCTGAAGCAGCCGCCGTACCCGGGATTGACGGCAATAAAGCGCTCCGCCGTCTTGATTATCCGTTTCATCTTTCCCTTGGTCATTGCGCCCTCGCCGCCGTCCAAAGCGCCGAATTTACGTGTCTTGACCTCGCAAAAGATTATTTCGTCGTCCTTTTGCGCAATAATGTCTATCTCTCCGCCCTTTATGCGGTAGTTTCTTGCGATTATTTCACAGCCTCTGCTTTTCAGATGACCGCAGACTGCGTCCTCGCCCGCCTTGCCTCTGGCGGCGCTTATTTTACTGCCCTGCATCGGTGCTCCTTTTTATGCTGAAAATCCGTTTTTACCCCGCCTGTTGTTCCTCATACTTCTTAAAAGGCGCACCTTGTTTTTTCTCCTGTTTTACAAGAAAGGAGCGTCTGTGAACGGGAGTATATCCGAATTCCTTTAGGGCTGAAATATGCTGTGCCGTGCCGTAGCCCTTGTTGCTCTTAAAGTTAAACTCGGGGTACAGGCTGTCTAATTCCCGCATTTTTCTGTCTCGGCTCACCTTAGCCAAAATGCTGGCGGCGGCAATAGAGGCGCTGGCGCTGTCGCCCTTTACCACCGTTTGTGCAGCAAAGGGAAGCGGGGGGGTGCGGTTCCCGTCCACAAGAGCAAGGGCGGGGCTGATTTTTAAGCCTTCGCAGGCTCTTTCCATTGCCAAAAAGGTCGCCTGTAAAATATTTAAGGTCTCTATTTCCTCCACTGTGGCAAAGGCTACGCAATATGCACTTGCCTTTTGGGTTATCTCTTCAAAGAGAGCTTCCCTTTTGGCTTCGGACAGCTTTTTGCTGTCGTCCAAGCCCTCTATGAACACACCGTCGTCAAAAACCACGGCGGCGGCGTAAACGTCGCCTATCCACGGACCTCTGCCCGCCTCGTCAATACCGCAGATAACACCGCATTGGCTGCGTTTCTGCCTGTCAAAGTTAAATCTTTCCTCACACTGTCGGTGCTTCAAGAGTGATCTTTCCAATTTTTCCGCTCCTATATTCGTCAAGTAAGGCGGCTGCCGCCCTTTCGGTGTCGGGCTCGCCACCGGCGATCATCATGCCTCTCGCCCTTGCTATAAGCTCGCAGGCTCTGCCCTCGAGGGTTTTAAGCTTGTAGCGCTCGGTCAGCCTTTCGGGATAATTTGCCTTCAGGTATTCTCCGAGGCTGTCCGCCAAGGCTTCGATGTCTATTACGTCGTCCTTTACGGCTCCCGTAAACGCCAGCTTTTCAGCCACCGCCTTGTCCTCGAACTTGGGCCACAAAATGCCCGGCATATCCAAAAGCTCTACCTCTTTATCTATTGTCACCCACTGCTTTCCTCTTGTTACTCCCGGGCGGTCGCCTACCTGAGTTTTCTTGGAATTTGCCATGCGGTTTATAAACGAGGATTTGCCCACGTTGGGCACTCCCAAGACCATGATCCTTAAGGCTCTGCCTATCATGCCCTTTTGGCGGCGCTTTTCCAACAGCTCGGAAAGCTGTTTTTTCAGCAAAGGCACAAAGCCGTTTAAGCCCTTCCCGCTTCGACAGTCGCAGCACAGCACCGCAAAGCCCTGCTTTTGATAGTACTGCTTCCATTGCTCCGTCAGCCTGTCGTCGGCGTAGTCGCATTTGTTCATGAGCATTATTCGGGGCTTGCTCTGCACCAGCTCGTTTATTACGGGATTGCGGCTGGATTCCGGTATTCGGCTGTCCACTATCTCCACCACTGCGTCCACCAGCTTCAGATCCGCCTCTATCATTCGGCGGGTCTTCGTCATGTGACCGGGAAACCACTGAATATCGCCTTCGTAACTCATTCCAACACTCCGATCCTGTCAAAAGGGTAAATTCGGTAAACCGCCTTTCCCACAATAAATCTCATATCCACACAGCCCACATAGTAGGGCGTGTCGTCGTTTTTTCCGTATCTGCTGTCGGTAGAGCGGTTGCGGTTGTCCCCCAATACGAAAACGCAGTTTTCATCGACAACAACGGGATAATGCAGGTTGCCGATGCAGTCGGGGTCGATGGTCTCCATGATATAGTCCTCCCGCAGAGGGACTCCGTTGCGGTATACAACGCCGCTTACCGCATTTATATCTATTTCGTCGCCGGGAAGCCCGATTATTCTTTTTACGATAAGCTCGCCTTTTTCTCCCGTTTCGCCGTTTAAAAGATTGTCCGCCCACAATGCCACAATATCCCCGTAGCTTGGCTCATAAAAGCACTGTATTACCAACAGTCTGTCGTTTTCCTTCAAGGTGGGCTCCATGGAGGAGCCGGATACCACGCTTAAATTTGCCGCAAGGGCGATAAGAAGAAACGCAGCCATGACCGATTGCAGCACCGTTTCAAGCCAGCCGTACAGCTCCCTTGCCCACCGAGACTTGCCCTGCCTCGGCTCGGCTTCGCTGTAATCGTTGGAGAAAAAGTCTGCCTCCTGCGGGGAATCGTGCCGCATATCGCACACGGGAAATTTGTCGGTGCCTTCTTGAAGCTCCGCTTCACTGCCCCGATTTTCGGCGGGATTTTCGTTTATCATCACAAAGCCTTTCGGTTAGAGAGTACCAAAGGAATTAAAGGGGAAAATGGAGAAAAACGCTTTGCCCGCCACACAGTCCTTGGGCACGAAGCCTATTTCGCTGAAGGTTCTGCTGTCCTTAGAGCCGTTGCGGTTATCTCCCATTACAAAATAACAATCCTCGGGCACTACATAGTCAACATTGCTTTCCATTTCCTCCCGAGCGGTGGTGTAGCTGTTTATCTTATGTCCGTCCTCGGTGAGATAGCCGTTCTCCATTTCCACCTCCAAGGCTTCGCCGTTTCGGTATACGATGCCCTGGTCGAAATCGATCTTTATCGTGTCCCCCGGAAGACCGACAATGCGCTTTACTATCGGTTTTCCGCCGTCCAGCCTTACCGCCTGAACAATAACTATATCGTTATAATCGGGAGTATAAAACAAGTCGGTGACCAACAGCTTTTGCCCCGCCGAAAGGGTAGGGACCATAGATGTTCCGTCCACGGTGTTTATGCGTACAATAAAGGTAAAGATCAGCACAATGGTGATAATGGCGGTGATAAGGCTTTCCATCCAGTCGAAAATTTCGTTGACGGCCGTGTGGACGTTTTCCTTTTTTTCCTGCTTTTCCTCCTGCTCCTTTTGCTGAAGCTCGTGCAGGTTGCTCTTTACCTCGATCGCAGTGGTGATCTCTTCAAGGATCAAGGATTCCGTGTCGGACTCCAAGAATTTTTTGTATTCCTCGGGGTCAACGGCGTCCATGGAAATATCGGTTTTTTTCTCGTTCTCTTGTTCTGCCATTTTTAAGCCCTCCCATAAAGGAAAATTGAACAGCGTACAACACTGTTTTTCGGCTATTCTTTTTCGGTAAAAGAAACACCGCACAAATCAGGGCTGCTTCAGATCGCAAGCAATTCTGTCTTGTGCGGATTTTCTACTATTAGTTGAACTTGCTCTTGATCTTGGCTGCCTTGCCGACTCTGTCGCGGAGATAGTAGAGCTTAGCCCTGCGAACCTTACCCATTCTTACAACCTCTACCTTTTCAACAGAGGGTGCGTGAAGAGGGAAAACTCTCTCGATCCCACAGCCGTGAGCAACTCTGCGTACCGTGAAGGTCTCGGAAACACCGCCGTGCTTCTTGGCGATAACCGTGCCCTCGTAGGTCTGAACACGGGTCTTGTTGCCTTCCGTGATCCTTACGTGAACCTTTACGGTGTCGCCGACCTCAAACTGAGGTATGTCCTTCTTGATGCTGTCCTGTGCAATAAGCTTAAGTGCATCCATTTTAAATTCCTCCTGTTTTCTTCAGACAATCATGCATCTAAAAATAAAAACACCGATTTTAAAGCATTTTATCCATCGGAAAAAACGAACTGCAGATCAAGGTCTCGGCGCACGGTCTTTGCACGGCGCCGCCTTAAACAGAACGGTGCAGCGGATTGTCAATATTAATGCCGTCTTGCGGCGGGCATTACTCACGTTGTGATCATACAACGGATTTCAAATGCTTTAATATTATATCATCTTTAGGATTTAATTTCAAGCCTTTGGGGGAAATTTTTTTAAAAAGGGGCAATTTTGGCAAATTTCGTAGCTTTTAACAATCATCAGCCTGATTTCACAGGCTGAAATTGTTGCAATTGACGGCTGCCGCTCTATTTGCGCATATTATTCCGCCAAGCTGATTTACTCCCTTTTCTCCAAAAAATCAACAAGGAAAATATACAAAAGTATCAGGATCCCAGTTAAATTAAGATTTTTCCATATCATAAGCAGCAGGATTGCCGCTGCCGCCGCAGTAAACGCCGCCTCCGCCGCAAGGCTTATTTTTTCGGCGGTATCGGGAGCTGCCGCTGCGTAAAGCAGCCTTAACAAAAGCTTTTTCCCGTCCAGCTCCCCTATAGGCAGCATATTCACCGCTCCCACCAGCAGGTTGGCCTCGCCGAATACAAGCGGAAAAACGCTGTTTTTTCTCCACAGCAGAAAAAAGATCCCGAAAAGCAGCAAATTAACGGCGCACCCTGCGCACAAAGCCAAAAGGGAAGGCTCATGCCTCTGCCTGATGCAGATACCTCCCCCGCTGAAAATTATCTCTCTCGGCGGATTTTTCTCAGCCGCCAGCACCAAAAGATGCGCCGATTCGTGACAAAAGCATGCCGAAAGGCACAAGATCCCGTACCCGCTTTTATCAAGGGACAGAAACAGCGCCAGCGCTCCGAAAAAGGTAAAGTCAAAGGAAAGCCTTACCCCAGATACGGTGCAGCTTATCACAGAAAAATACGGGTCAAAAACGCATGAAGGTTGTCGTAGAGCTGCGGCGCCGCCATTCGGCTAAGCAGCATGATCAGGCAGAGGATCAAAGAGGCTGTCAGCTGAAAGGCAAATATGCTTTTTTGCGTTTTTTTCCTTACCCGTTTGGGCTCGGTGAAAAATTTCAGCTCTCTTTGGGATATATTTACAAGACTTTTGGGAATGGGAGCCGGCTGCTGCGTCATTTCGGGATAGGGAGCCGCTCCTGCGTCTGCGTTTTTTGAGGATTCCGGGGATCGGATCTTACATGCGGTCTGTTCTTCTCTTTTGGCTGCATTTTGCCATTCGGGTTCTTTTTTAACCAAAACTCCTGTTATTACTTGGGACATAAGCTTTACTTCCTTCTTTCGGTACAATTTGTTTTTTATCGGAATTGCCTCGCATTTTCCGTTCGCTTTGCTCACTCCCTGCGGATCGGCATGCGGCAAACGCCGAAAAATTTTTGCCGTTTGCTATAAAAGTATATTTGTCCCAAGGCTTAAAAATGACGGTCGGATTGTCGAAAATCTACCGCCCGACCAACTTTTTAACGGTTATTGGTATTATTGATTTAAGGACTTCAAAAATTCTATAATTATCTCAGCACATTCTTTCGGCTTCTGCTCATATATCATATGATCTCCGCCAACGCACACCACCTTGCAGTTGCCGAGTTTTTCTGTGTACGGGAAGATGATCTCCTGTCTGACTTGTTCATAGCTGTCAAGAATTTCTTTTATCATTTCATCGCTGTATTGAGTAGGCTGCGGCTGTATATCCATATCATTAATCTCTATCTGACGGTTTATCCACATATGATACTCAATTATATCTTCCTTTGTTTCAAACCCCCAGCTTGCGCAGATGTAGAGCTTCGGCACATCATTTGTAACGATACCGTTAAATGCATTCCGTGCATTTTCGGCAAGCAGCCCCTCCTCCGAAACAGGCGCCACCGAATCAAGCGTCATATACATAAGCGCATCTGCAAGCTCTTGCTCCTCCTCCGTGAAATTGTCGGAATACCGATAAAAATAATCTCGCAGAACGTATCTGCTTAAGCCTGCTTTTGCAAGAAAAGCAAGGGCTTTATCTTTTATCCCCACATTATGGCTCGGTGAATCGTCAAACGCCGTCGAGCTTAACTGGCTTCCGTCCACGAAAATGACAGCTTCTATCTCCTCCGGATAACGGCTTACCCAATATGTTGCATACGCTCCTCCGATAGAGTGGGGCATAAGGATATACGGCGCTTCAATACCTGCATTTTTCAAAGCCTTTCGGTAATCTTCAACTATGTATTCGAGCGTCATTTCGCAGTCGGTATCATCGCTGAAGCCATAGCCTGCACGGTCAACGAATACTATAAGATTATCCTTTTCAAGAGGTGCGGTCATCTGTCTCACAGCTACGGGAAAATCGCCTGACCCAAGTCCCGCTATGGCTATGATAGTATGCTCACCGTTTTTATTGCCGAAGCCGGCAACGTTTAGGCGGCAGTCATCTACCGAAACAGGGTTATAATACCCCTTTTCCTTTAACAGCTCGGTCTCTCTGCCTGTTTTTACTCTGTGGAATATAAATGTTCCCGATACAAACAGCACAACAGCGGCAAGCATTGTAATTAACGCTCTTATTATGATTTTACAGACTTTTCTTTTTTTCATTTTGGCTTTCCTTTATTTTTTCGGAGAATTTTCTTCCTTTTCCCCTTCCGTTTCCCTGATATGCTTTTTAGCCAGCACCACCGTAATTATCCCGACGGTCGAAATCAACGGGAACACAAGTGATAAAAGGAAATTCGCTTCAACCATGCCGTCGTTGAAAAAGAAGCTTTTTCCTTCCCCTAAGGCGGCTGTAATGTCGTCAATGCATAATAATTCAAACATAATGCTTTCAATGATCAAGATCCAGCCCGTCCACTTTGTATTATAGCTGCTTCCCACGCCGAAAAGACAGCCCATAGCCTTGCACCTGAGCATCCAGTAAAAATAGCATACCATAGCCAAAAAGATTATAGGCGCAAGATAGCTTGAGCACCATTGGTAAATATTCTCCATAACCACGGTGTTTACAAAAACAGCGCCGCAGTACACTAAAAGAGCTTCGGTTATCAGCTTTTGGCGCACCTGATTTTGCCTTTCGTCATATATCTCCTTTTGCCTGTAATCGTACTTTTCGGGACCTAATATCATATTTTCGCAAAATTTGTCAAAGGATTTTAAGCTCATTTCTTCACACCTCTTTTTGTGTTGTTTTTTCCGAGAATAACGTCTTTAAAGCGCTTGTCGAAAGCCGTAAGACTGATCTGCGCTCCCTTTCTTCCCAAAAGCTCCTTATTTTTTTCGGGACGCAAAACCGCATTTTCGCAGATTGCGTCAAATACTTTGATATTCATTCCTTCTCTCCCTTTACTGTTCGCCGTCCTGCCAAAACAGCTCGTCAAGAGTTTTGTTCAGCGCCTTGCAGATAGAGATGCACAAGTTTATGGTGGGGTTGTAATCCCCGTTTTCCACTGCGCTGATGGTTTGCCTCGTGACCTTGATCTTTTTTGCAAGATCCTCCTGTGACAGATCCAACGCCGCTCTTGCCGCCTTCATTTTTAAATTCTTAGCCATATAAACACCGTGCTTTCTTTAGCTTAAGGATATTGTAGCATATTATTTACTAAATGTCAAGTATATTTTACAAAAAGTTTAAAAAAATTTACATCAAAAGATTTTGCTTTACAAAGCGCTCCTTTTATGGTACAATAATGAACAAAAAATTCGGAGCAGTGTAATACCGATTCCGTTTTAAAGTACAAACTTTGTCTGCATTAAAAGAGAGGCTATATGAAAACCCTGTACATAACCGATTTGGACGGCACTCTCCTGACCAATAAGGGAGGACTTAAGGACAGAGCCGCCGAAATGATAAGACGCTTTGGCAAAAAAGGCATACTGTTTACCTACGCCACCGCAAGACGTTTTATAAGCGCCGAGCGAATTATGGAAAAGGCGGAGATCTCCCTGCCCGTTATCACAATGAACGGCGTCGTCATAGCGGACGGCAAAAGCGGCGAGGTGATAAAGCTGAACGGCTTTTCGGAAAACTGTCTCGACGAGGCTAAAAGGGTCATTGCCGAAAAGGGTGAAACCCCCATTGTGCATGCAATTATCGAGGGGGAGCAGCGGGCAAGCTACTTGGAAGCCCGCACCGAGCGCATGAAAAACTATCTGAAGCTCCGAAAGGGCGATAAGACCCTTCGCCCCTGCAAAAGCTATGAGGAGCTGTTTCAAGGCGATATTCACTATTTGACCCTAATAAACCCGATATTGACCGAAACGGAGCGCAGGGAGCTTTTTTCGGAGGAAATGGGCTTTGCTTATACCTGCTACTTCGATACATATTATAAAGAGGATCTGTGGTTTGAGGTTTTTTCAAAAAATGCGGGAAAAGCCAATGCGGCTTTACAGCTGAAGGAAATGCTCGGTGCAGATGAGCTGGCGGTTTTCGGCGACAATCTCAACGATATGACCATGTTCAAGGCGAGCGACCGCTGTTATGCCGTGAAAAATGCGGCAGAGGAATTAAAGGCGGCAGCCACCGCAATAATCGGCAGCAATGAATCCGTCAGCGTTCCAAGGCTTGTGGAAAAGGAGCAGACGGAGGTTTTCGCCTACTCCCCCCGAGAAACGGTAACGACAGAGCCGAACGGTGAAAAATTCGCCCTTGCCGTCGAAAAAGCCTTGGGAAGGGAAAAAGCGGGAATAGGCACTCTCAACGAAAAAAACATTCATGCAGCCCTTAAAAATTACTACTCCGAGGAATACGACCAGGAGGCAAGGATAGGAAGCTTTTACGCCGATATAATAGGCGAGAACGGCATTATCGAGATACAGAGCGCCAATTGGGGAAAGCTTAACAAAAAGCTTGACGTAATGCTTGACGCATGCCATGTGACCGCAGTCTATCCCTTTGAAAAGCGGGTCAAGGCGGTCTCCGCCGACGACGTCACGGGGGAGATCCTCAGAGAGGGAAATTGGCGCAATCTAAAGGACTTGACGAAATTTTTCCTGGAATTATACCGCATAAAAAGCTTTCTCACCAATCCCAATCTTACCGTTGCCATAGCAGAGCTTGAAACAGAGCGGATAAACTACGTCTCCTCGAAGACGGGAAAAAGGCGGAAAAAGGGCAGTTACTCCAAAACCCCCAAAGCCCTTTTAAGAGAAATTCATTTGGAAAAGCCCGAGGATTACTTGGAATTGTTGCCCTCAGGCATAGAAAAACAGCTCCCTGCGGAATTTTCCGTAAAGGAGCTTCAAGCCTTGATCAAGCCCACCGACGCTAAATTGACGCTGGAAATTTTCGGATATTTGGGGCTGACGGAAAAATGCGGAAAAAGGGGCAATGCGGAGCTTTACCGCTTTTGCGGCTCGGAATGATCCGATTTCGCCAGAAAAAGCGGTTTTGCGCTTCGGTCAAACGCAGGCTTTTTTGCAAAGTTCCTCGAAAAAATCTTTAAAATCGCAGGCGGTACAGTCTGCGATCTTCTTTATTTCCTCATGATCCTTTATATGATCGCCGTCCAAAAAGCCTACGGTGATAAAGCCCGCTTGCTTTGCGGTCTTTAGGGCGTGGACCGTATCCTCGAAAACCAAGACGTCCTTGGGCTCGGCATCGAGCATTTTCGCCGCCGCCAGAAAAATGTCGGGTCTGTCCTTGCAGCAGTTCAAAAGCTCCGAATCGGCAAATCCGTCAAAAAGAGAATAAAACCCAAGACGCTTCAGCGCAGGGACATAAAGCTCCCTTTGAGCGGTGGTAGCCACGGCAATGGGGATCTTAAGCTCCTTAAGCTTTTTTAAATACTCTGCGGCATAGGGCTTCGACTGAATACGGTATGTAAATTCCTCTCTTGCCAGATCCAGCCACTCTTTTATAATATCCTCGGGGTTTTCATCAAGGTGAAAAATTTCCGCAGTGTAATCCGCCGCCAGATCCAGCTTCATATGCGAGATGGCTTTGCAGTATTCGTCGGTCAGCGGCAAGCCTCTTCTTCCGAGGAAGATCTCGTCCACCCTTTTCCACACTCCCATGGAATCTAATAACGTGCCGTCCAGATCGAAAATACAGGCTTTATAATTTATCATAAGGGCATTTCTCCTAAAGGAAAGATAATGTAAAGCGCACCGTTTTTAACGGAAATGACGCTTCTTGTCCCCACAAAGGAATTGCTCACTCCTATGGGGAAGGCGCTGGTCACATCGTAATTATCAAGGGAATATTTAAGCCCCGTTTCCGTAACGCCGCAGGCTGTGCCGTCGGCGGCGAAAACGGATATATCCCCCGCCGCCTTTTCCGAAAAGGAAACGCTTTCGTTCCTTACGGCGGTCACCACCTGCTTTTTGCCGTAGAGATAGCCCCTTTTTCCGCAGTCAGCAAGATATACAAGGCACTGCATATTGGCAAGGGTGTGATCCAGCCTACCGCCGGTGCCGAAAAGTATATGAAATTCGTCAAAGCCTTTTTCCAAGCCGATCCTGATCGCCGCCAGCGTGTCCGTGTCGTCCTTTTCCACAGGCAGATCGAAAATCTCGCAGCCCTTGGGAGCAGCTGCGAGGGAATCCCAGTCCCCTACTGCCAAATCGGGCTTTATCCCCATTTTTTCACAGTGCAGGTAGCCTCCGTCGGCGGATATTACATAATCGCCGTCTTTTATTTCAAAAGCGCCGCCGTAATATTCGCCCGCTCCTATAATTATACACCTTTTCATATTATTGCCCCCCAATCAGCTCCGTATTTTTTCCTGCTCCACCGACGAATAACGGCAAGGGTCATAAAAGCGTCAACAAGGCAAGCGCTGCCGCAACGGACACGGGAACGCTTACCGTATCGTTTCCGTTGTGAGAGATCAACTCCACATAAGCGGACAGGGGGGCGATCACCAG
>JAMPBF010000028.1 GCA_023666805.1 Bacillota bacterium | reverse complement strand
TATTGTGTACGGCGAGAGGGTCAAGACCCGCCCCTACGAAATGCATTTTTTTCGTGCATAATGTAGGGGCGGTGCTTGCCCCGCCCGCTGCATAAGTTCATTATTTGTCGCCGCATTGGACTTTTTCGCCAAGCTGAAATCCCTGCGCTCAAATCCGCAGGGATTTTTCAAGCTCTTGACCGATCCGCAATCAGCCGTTGATTTGACCGTCAGCCGCACCCTAATCGCTGTCGGAATAATCCGATGTGATCCCGTAATATTCCTCCAGTGAAAGCCCGGATTCCGTTATTATCTTGGCTTTCTCTTTTCCTATATACCTGACATGCCAAGGCTCGTAAATATATCCGGTGTACATTTCTTTTCCTTCGGGGTATCGAATAATAAAACCGAATTCGGCGCAATGCTCCGCAAGCCATATCCCCTCTCGGGTGTTTGCAAAGCTCTGTTCGAGGGAATTTAGATCAAAGGTATAGCCCGTCTGATGGTCGGAATGTCCCGCTCTTGACGAATATGTATCGGCTTGTTCCGCACCGTCTCGGTTTACCCAGCCCGCATACACCGATTCTTGGGTTTGATACGAGCGGTAGCCCGATACCACATATAAGGACAACCCCTCCTTTGCCGCCGCCTTCTGCATTTCCTCCAAGGCGTCGGCTGCCTCCTTGACCACTCCCGGATCATAGCTTTTGGGTAGGGAATAGGTTTTGTTGGCTATCATTATCCCGTCAACATAAGTGATCCCGTCTATCATTTCTATTATATAGCCGTTTTTGGATACCGCAATATGATCCTCTTCGCTTTCCTCCTCCGTGTTGTAAACGGTCTCGTTCTCCGACAGAAAGTCAGAGTGAATAAACGTTCCGTCGCTTAGCTTGTAATAGTCCGTGTCGGTTTTTGCGGTAACCGATACCTTATCGTTCAGCTTGTACTGCATAACCTTTTCACTGCCCTGTATAGCGCTGATCCTTGAATAAACATTATCCGAATTGACGTAAAGCTCGCCGTTCAATTCTGTTTCGACCCATTGGGGAGCGCCGGTCTCCGCCTTTGTTTCTTCCGAATAAACCGTTTCGGCTGCCGTCTCGTTCAATGCTTCCGATTGGGCTGTATTTTCGTCGGTTTGGGAGAAGCTTAGCTGCGCCTCGGCTGTTGTACTGTAAGACGGTTTGCTTTCAGCGGAGATCTCCGCCGTTTCATATATTGTAATCGGTACGAATTGCGTATCGTTTGTCGAAACCGCATTATCATCGATTTTATCGCAAGCCGAAAGAAATAAGCAGCATGCAATTGCCGTAAGAATAATTTTTTTCATAATGTTCTCTCCGATATGGGCATTTGTACATTATTATTGCCTATTTGGAGTATATCACATTTGTCTTTTATTGTCAACAATTGCCTTTATGCTGCGGCTAAAGCATTCACCTGATCATGCTGATGCTCCCCTTATCCATCTCATGCACCGTATCGCACAGCACGTCTATATCCTCGGCACTGTGAGAGGCTACAAGAATGGTTTTCCCCTGTGCTTTTAAATCAAGCAGATATTGCCGCATATCCTTGACCCCGTCCTTATCCAAGCCGTTCATCGGCTCGTCGAGGATCAGCAGGTCGGGGTCTTCCATTATGGCTTGCGCCAAGCCAAGCCTTTGGCGCATACCGAGGGAATATTTCCCAACTTTTTTCTTGTCGTCGGGGTCTAAGCCAACGCTCTTGATAGCGTTTCTTATTTCTTCCTTACCGATTTTATTGTTTATCGCAGCAAGAAATTTAAGATTGCTGTAAGCGGAATAGCCCGGAAGAAAGCCGGGAGTTTCTATGATAACGCCCACATTTTTGGGAATGTCGGCGTCCTTACCTATGATTTTGCCGTCTACGGAGATCTCTCCCGAGGTCAAAGGCACTAAGCCGCAAATACACTTCATCAGCATGGTTTTTCCGCTGCCGTTTCTGCCGATAAGACCGTGAACCTTGCCCTTTTCAAAGGTTACTGATATGTTATTCAAAACCACAGCTTCCTTAAACTGCTTTGTGGCGCTTTTTACTGTTATTACGTTTTCCATATTAATTTCCTTTCACGTCCATGCTTTGTTTTTTGCCGAAAATAAGTATTCCTGTGATGAGTAAGGCAATAGCTATCAAATAAAAGCTTATGCAATAGCCAAAGCTCGGATTTTGGGTCAAACCGCCAACATCTACATGGTTTAATGTTGTCCAAGAAATCGGAGAAAATGGCAGATACATACTGCTTGTCATATAATTCAAGCTGTTTTCTATTAATGCGCTTAAAATAACAAGAGCAGACGAAACGGTTATGCCCAAAAATTTTGTTTTGGTAAGTATGTTGCATAAGAATATAATCAGTCCTATCATAGAACCGCACAGCCACGACAGCAAAAAGGTAAACCAAGTGGCGTTAATTGGAGAGAAATATGTAATCACGGTGTTTGAAATTTCTATAAAGGGTGAGCCAAAACGTCCCGCAGCGTCGGAATTTGCAACAACGCTGAGAGTTTTTCCCCATTCAAGATTTATTTCTCCTCCCGCAAAGGCTGCGCTTAAAAAACCGACTATCATCAAAAATAAATAGTAAATGCCGCTTGATACGATCACATAAAGCACTTGCCCCAGCAACCATTTAATGCGCCCACTGCGCATACATATAAACGTTTGATTGCCGTCAATAAACGGCGCATTGCAAAAAAGCAAAACAAGAAGCAATGTATAAATCAGCTTCATATGAAATTGGGAATAAATGAAAGGGAAAATCCAAACAGGCATTGCAGTACCTAATCCCGCCACTATCCTTTCCATATCGTCAACAAAAACAAGTATCGTAACGCAGCCGATAAGTCCGATTATCCATATACGGTAATCGGTTTTCCATTTTCGAAGATTTTGAACGCAAATTGCCAGCACCGACCTAAGTAACTCCATTTTGCACCTTCCTTTTCAAAACAAGGCAGAAAATCACTCCACACACTGCTGCTATTGCAGCGTAGATTCCCACGCAGTAAAGAAAACCCAAAAAGTGACTGTTAAAGTATTCATACGGAAAATTAGACACAGAAATATTATGCAAATTTACCCAGTTGGGAGCCATTCTGGTGATCCTCAGAAAAAAATAACAGGTTATCAAGGGCATACATATTGCTACAAATTTATTTGGAAAAAAGACGGACACAAGCATTCCCATCACCGCCCACGCAGCACAACTTGAAGCATATATTACAGAGGCAAAAAAGAGCCATACTTGTCCTTGTCCGTTACGTAAATATTCCTCGAATATAGTATAACTTGGATTTGGATTAATGTCAGACCAAGGTACAAACAGCGAGTCAATGCACATAAAAAGCCACAGTCCCAAAAAAACGGCGATAAAGGCGGAAAACCAGCAAAAAATCACGTTTTGTACAGCATATTTTTTTACGCCTTTTCGGACAATACATTCCTTGGCAATGCCGCTGTTCCATTCATCTGCGAAATTGGCGGCGAAAGGCAGCGCACCGAGCAGTATCAAGCAATTTCTGTACTGCGCCAGACCGAAAAAACGTTCCACATGATATGAAACTGTTTGATATCCGAATCTATCGTCAACAAAATTGCTGAAGCATAAAGCGGCAACTCCCAAAATGCTTATGTACAAAAGGGGGGAACGGAGCAATTTATATGCATACGCTCTAATCATTTTATCACCTCACCAAATTATAATATTTCCCGCTTCCGCATCGATGTAAAGATTGTCATATGTGCCTATTGTATCGTCATCTCTGTAATAAGCCGCTTCAATTTCCCACATAGGTACTAAGGTAAAGTTCTTTTCGTCATATTGATCGTGTGGAACGTAAACAAGGCTACAATCGAATATTTTATATTTCACATCGTTTATGCTCACACTGTCATAATGCTCTGCGGCAATTTTTAATGCTTTTTCGGCACTGCAATTTATTTTGACTGTATCACCTGCTTCATATTCGGGAGAAAAAATATTTCTTGCGTCTAAAGAATGTATTCCGTCTTTTGTCACAACGAAATTCACATACGATCCCACAAAAACTCCCACAGGTCCGTAGTTAGCACAAAAGTTTGGATCGCTTGTGGCTGCGTTTATATCGCCATATTTAAGGGGGAATCGCATGATATAAACTTCTTCTTCAGCAGAGGACCAATCTTTGTATTCTTCGTAATCGGTGTACATCTGTTCTTTCCAAAAAATGTTGGCTTTGTCTACCGTAACCGCATAAACGTCCGGATCGGAATAATTTGTTATTCCAACAGATTTTAAAATATCGGTACACCTTTCTATCGCATCGTCTTTGGACAACAGACTTATGTCGCTGTCAGTAAATATATCCTCAAGATGTGCATACCCAAGGTATGTTCTTAGTGTTCCGTATCCAAAAACACCGCTTCCGCTGCTTTGCGATACCAAATCCATGGGTTGATAGTTAAATGCGTATCTTTCATCACCTTCCGCATCCTCTGCCGTATAATATACATGCTGCTTTTCATCGGTAAAAAGCTCACAGGTATGTTCTTCATGTACAAGGTTTTCTTTACCTGAAAGAAAAACATTTTTTAACTGATCTTCGTCCCACTCCATGATCTTAACGTTTATTTTAGGCAGTTCCGCTACGGATTCGGCAGGAAGCGTGACTTCCACATCAAGATCTTCGTTGTTTGAAACGATGTTCTCTATTTGATTACTAATTGCAGCGTTATCCTCGGTGGACAACAATTCCCCGCCGGAAGGGTAGCATGAAGTGAACAATAAGGAACAGAACGCAATTAAACCGAGCATTTTTTTGTGCTTAAGCGTAAACATAGGACTTCCTCCATATTTAATACTAATTTTCGATTGACAGCAAAAATGTCTGTATTTTGATCGAAAATTAGTATAACACCCGCAAAATTTTCTGTCAACAAGTTTGTGAAGTTTGGTCGAATCTTGTGAAGTTTGGTAAAAAATCTCCCTGAAAATAAAAAAATCCGCCTTTTTATCGGCGGATCCGTATTTTTTAATTATTATCCTCGCTGCGCAATTCCACTCGGCTGATAAACATCGAGCCCTCCTCGTAAAAATCGTAATTCCCGTTGTACTTTTCCGTAATATACTTTACGGTTTTTATACCGAAGCCGTGCTGGGCGTTATCCGCTTTTGTGCTTTTCAGCCCGGGATTTTCCGCCAATACGGAGGCTTGTATACTGTTCCTTACAATGACGGTAAGCTTACGCCCGACCGAAGAAATTTCGATCTCGATCAAGCGGGCTTCCGCATCGCATTTTTCAGCGGCACAAATCGCATTGTCCAAAAGATTTCCGATCAGATTGCACAAATCAATATCGTCCGCTGCCGAAATGCCATTTTCAATACTGCAAATAACATCTATCCCCTTGGATTTGGCAAACGTGAGCTTAGAGTTCAGTATGGCGTTCAAAAAGTCGTTTTCAACATTGATAACCGTCTCGATTTTTGACAAATTCTCGGTCTGCATTTCCGCAAGCCTTTCCGCCTCCGACAGCTTTCCGCTTTTTATCAGCGCCTGCATTGCGGCGGCGTACTGCTTAATATCGTGCCGCAGCCTGCGGGTTTGTTCATACTGCTCCTTTACAGCCTGAGCGTACTTTTGACCGTATTCGCTGCGCCGTTTATCTGTAATGAGCTGTTCCTCTCTTTTTCGCATTTCATTTAGACCCGCCGTTATATAAAGACATAGGATATTTATAAAAACGATGCCGATTTCGGACGCCAGCAGCAAATCGGTATACTCCTTTGACGCTTCGCTGTCAAGTATTACAGTATGGAGCGCCGCCATGACCAAAAACGATATTGCCAAAACCGACAGTATTAACGCCCACTCTTTGGTGCTGAGGGATTCCTTTTTGCCGCCGGTAAAACGGGAAAGAAACGCTAAAACATAAGCCAATAATGCTATCCCCGTCACCATAAACACAAGCCTTTCAAGGCTGTGCTCCGAATACATTTTCATGGGATCGTTTTTGAATATGGCGGATAATACATTGCTTGATACCGCCGCAGTGCTTATAAGACAGATGTTTGTCAGAATAGAAATAAAAAGCTTTTTTATCAATGCGCCTCGGAGAAATATCAATGAAAAAACGGTTAGATAAACCGCATAGATCAAGCCCAATACACCCTCATATCCCGTGATCCGATTCAGTGCGGTAACAACTGCCGTAAAGCCTATGATCCCGATCATATACACGCTTGCCGGTCCCAAGAGCTTGCATCTTCCGTCAAAGGAACCGATCAAAAAATGAATACACAAAAACGCCTCGACAAGATTTGCGGTCAGCTCAAGAAGCATCCACAGCACATTTTGCACAGTATCACCCCTAACCGAAATTTCTCGTGTACCTTAAATACGCTTCCTCAAATCCCTTTTTATACCCTCGGCTTATCCCGATAAGCTCTCCGTTATCAAGCCGAATTTCCATATTGGGATAATCGGCAGTATCGATATGCTTCATATTCACGATAAAACGATTGTGCGTTCTTGCGAATATATGCGGACTTAAAGACTGTAAAGCTGCGTCTAATTTTCCTCTGACCGTCTGCGTCGTACCGTCGGTCAGGTGATATTCGATGCTGTTGACATTGCTCTTTATGTACAGTATTTTATTTGGTGAAACAAATCTTTTGTTATCGTAAGCTCCGGAGATCAGTATCTTTTCATTTGCCGCTATGTGCAATATAAGCTTGTTTACAACATACTGAAGCCTATTTGCGGTTATTTTCGTCTTGCTTTTCGGAATAAAGTAAAACGGCTGAAAGTCGAAGCTCTCATAAACCAAGCTGCTTTCGGTAGTAACAAATATTATGTAGGTATCGCCCGAAATTTTTCTGATTTGCTTCGCAGTCTCAAAGCCGTCAAGCTCGGGCATGACTATGTCCAAAAAAATAACGTCAAAGGGGCTCTCCGTATGGATCCTGAGCAGATCCTGTCCGTTTGAGAATGTGCTGATCTTATGCGTTAAACCTTTTTCGGCAAGCAGCCTGTCGGTCGTACTGCCGAGAAAATCAAGCATTTGCTCATTATCGTCACATACAGCAACTTGCACCATAGACATACTCTCCCCTTAATTGAAAAGTCAACAGACGCAAAAAATACAAAATACCAAAATAATTATACTACCGCTTTCCTCAAAAGTCAATTGCCGTCAATGCCGCATATCCTTGAGATAGCGCATGCTGTAAAAAAGCATAAGGCTTTTAGTTTTTTCCTTCAAATGCACGATCAAATCGTTGATTTATTTATTGTATCGGAAACTATCATTCCGTCTGAAATTTCAATTATTCTCTCACATTGCTTTGCTATTTCCAAATCGTGAGTTATAATTATTACGGTTTTGCCTTGATCATGAAGATCCTTAAAAATATTCATTATTTCCGCAGAAGTTTTACGATCGAGCGCCCCTGTAGGCTCGTCCGCAAGAATAATATCAGGTTCATTGACTAAAGATCTTGCGATTGCAACACGCTGTTTCTGCCCGCCGGAAAGGCAATTGACAGGTTTTTGCGCATAAGCAGCCATATCAACGGATTCAAGTGCATTTAAAGCAAGCTGCTTACGGTTTTTCTTTTTTATTTTCGCAAAATCAAGCGGCAGCATAACATTTTCTATTGATGAAAAATCGTCAACAAGTGCGAAATCCTGCATAACAATACCGATTTTTTCATTGCGGATCTGTGCGTATTGTTTTTCGGAAAGTGTTTTAACGCATATTTCGTCAAAATACATCTCGCCGTTTTCAAAATTGTCAATACAAGCCAAAATGTGCAAAAGTGTGGATTTTCCGGCGCCTGACTTACCGATTACTGCAACCATCTCACCGTTCGCTACTTCAAGAGAAATTCCGTTTAAGGCTTTAAATTCATTGGATTTTCCTTTATTGTAAATTTTATGTATATTGTTCAGACGTATCATAATTACCTCGCTAAAATTTGTTTTGGCGTGGTTCTTGACAGCAGAATAAAAGGCATTATAAGAGATGTGAAGGTAAAAAGCAAAATTATCGCCGCAACCCCCACAGCGGTTTCCCATTGTATCAAAATATTCATGCCGCCGCCAAAATCGGTACATTTTAATGCTAAAACACAAATTACGGACAGCACAACCGAAATTGCTGCCGTAACTGCTGTTTGAATAAGATTTATCAGTGCGCAATGCTTCCATTGAAGTCCCGTCATATAAAAAATCGCAAAATTTTTCAGCTCCCGCCTTGCTGACAGTGCAGAGCTGCTTATACTGTTGACTATGACCATTATCATTATCACTATAATTATAGGCAGAAGATCCTTTATCTGCGCTAAAATGTATGACCTGCTGTTTTCATTCACCTCAGACAGCGGGTAGGAGCTTCGGCAATTGTATTCAACAAGCTTTTGCCTTATCTGCTCTATTTTATCCGAGGGATAATCCTCCGAAAATGTAATCATGGCAGTGCTGTAGATTCCCTGTAAAACCGTGGTGTTTTCGGAAAGATAATCTGACGACAGCAAAAACAGTGTTTGCCTTTCAACGGCAAAGCTGACCGTTCCGTATATCGAGTTAACGTCAATATCGCCGTATTTCTTATCGCCTCCCGAGTAACCGACTGCTTTTGTATTTTCCGACAGCTTGCCAACTATAAGAATATCCAAAAAATTATCCTTTATATCAGATGCCATAAACCCAATCCTTACTCTGTCGCCTACATTTATCCCAAGATCTGTTTCGGAAATCACCGCTTCAATACATTGGGCATTTTTACTTGTATTCAGCCAGCGTCCTTCCTTGATCTCGGGTCTATACCGTTCAATTATTTCATCGTCGTAATAAAGAGACATACAGTTAGCGTTTATCGGTTCATTGCTGCCGTCTACTAACCAGTTAGGTCCGTGGTTGCAGGAAATGACATTTTCTATATCGGGAAAAAATTCCTTCATTTCATCATCTGCGATATATTTGAAGGGATCCTGCATATGTTCGGTGTCGTAGTTTGCGGGCATCGTAAAATTACATAGTATCCCGTTTGACTGCAATATATCCTGAAACGGCTTATAATACCGATAACGAAGCAATACCGACGATACCATTATTATCGTTATCACTATAACAGCCGTAAGCTGCAATACGGTCAGCATGTTAACGGCTGCGTCTTTTTTTAAATTTTTGACGGCGTGTAAAAACAATGTCATATTTTTCCCTCCGTAAGGCAGTCTTTAATATTAATGTCAGTATTGCGAAAAATAATAATGCCCAAAATTACCGCCATAACGATCAAATAGATGGCAGGTATTAAAATATATGCCAACAAATCAAAGGCTTGGCGCATATACATAAACATATCCGAAAATACGGTATTCAGCAAAAAATCAAACATAAGAGTTCCGATCATAAATTCGGGCACGGTTATAAGCAGACATTCACCGAGATAAATTGCCGAAGCCTGCCGCCTCGTAACTCCGCAAAGCCTCATTACTGCCAACATATTTTTTCGCTTGCGAATTATAAATAAATACAGCATTGCAAAGTTCATTACCGATAAAATTGCAATAAATACGGACATCATAATAATATTGCTGTACAGAGAAAATGTATCGTCATCAGGCAGCCTGAGATCGGGAAGTATCAATTTATTCGGTATTATTTCCTTAACCGTATTTTTAAAAGTCTCATAGGTTTGACGGGTCAACACATTGTCAAAGCTGAAGGAGCAGTCAACTATCACCAAATCATCGGGAACAGTCAAAAACGGAACAAGCGGAGTGACACTGGCGCCCTTATATTTACCTACAATAGTGTATGTGTGCCCGAGAAACTCTATCGTTTCCCCTTCGGACTTGTCACAATTTTCCTGAGATACTATTGCAGAAAACGCTCCGGCTTCCTCGTCCTCATCGCTTATGTATTCTCCGCTTGTTATCATTTTTGAGCTGTACCAGCTGTCTCTGACAACCGACGGTACACAATACCTGTTATTATTTATATCAAAACGCATCGGGAAAAAAGAATAATGTTCGTCATAACCGATTTTTGTCAAGTCCGATGAGGCGTAGATCAAGTTTATTTTATCCTGCATTTCACTGTCAAGCGCTTCAACGAGCTGTTGAAATTCGCCCTTGGTCAGATTTTCGTTTTCGTTCACAAGAGGCCACAATGTTTTTAATTCTTCGGTTGCTTCGTTTATAGCGGTATTGTAATTAAAATAAAGCCCATAAGAAAAATTCATAACAAATGCCGATGATATAATGCAGATCGCAACGATCACAAAAATTATCGTCTCATGCTTTGCGAAATAAAAAATGTTTTTGAAAATATACTTCATGTTATCCTCATCTTTCGACCTGAATCAAGCTTTTTTCACATTTACGCTTGATATTTAGGTATTTTACGGTTTATCAAAAGTATATGCAGCGCCTGAATTAGGAGATTGGCTGTTGTAAATCGCTCCGACCCACCGATAACTGTTTAAAGATGAGTGAGAGGTAGGGTTATTGGCAGTGACGGTTGTACCATACGCACCTGAACCGCTCGAAAAAGAACTGTCAATATATTTGCCGGTATTCTTTTCATACACATCAAAATAAGCCGTCATATATCTTGAGGTGTTTGTGCTGTTCTTAACCGTACAGTAGCTGTTATTCCACTCAAATGTGCCATAACTGCAACTGTCAAAAGCCGCACTAACGGAAACACTTCCTACTCCAATTGTCACAGCTGCTGCTGCAATTAAGGACATCGCCTTTTTAAATTTGCTCATTTTAAATTCCTCCTAAATTTTTAAAAACAAAGTAGCCGCAATACCAAAGAGGTATCTCTTTCTCGGATATTTCTATCCAACCTTCTTTTCCGTGCTGTAAACGGTTTCGGTTTCAACGCTGCCGGACGAGCTTGTAAACGTAAATGTGGATTTTAATCGATAAGTTCCGCTCTCAAGTCCGCTCTTGGCGGTTGACAGCATTATCTCATTTGTATCTGAGGTCTTGCTGCTTGTCGAGCCTTCAACATCGTCCCAAATCCAAAACCAGCCGCTGTACTTTTGCAGGGTGTGCGTAACGGTTATGCCTACGCAGTCGTCGCCTTTTGCGCTGCTTACACACGTTGCTTTTGTACCGCTTATGCTTAAAACGGAGCTTGCGGTTTTTGCTATCTCATAAGCAGGGACAACTTCATCGGATATGTACGTACCGCTTTCTTCCGCATAAACCGTAAAGCAAAGACCCGAGCACAAACAAATCGCAGCCATAAGCACTGATAAAATTTTTTTGAACTTCATACGAATTTCCTCCTTTCTGCACAATTGAGGATTTTACCCCTCTATAATGCAAATCGGATTTTATGTCGTTTTGTGAACAAAAATTTTTAATTTTCCAAAACTTTGGCACTTTTTGCCAAATTTATTGTATCTGATTTGGGCAAATCTGCCCATACCTCCAAGATGTAATCTCCGTTATCCCAAGCAACTGCATAATCCGTTTTCCCTTCAAGACCTATACCTTTATGCTCGCCCACTGAAATTTCCTCAAGATCAAAATACTCGGTGTTATAGTGCGGCTCGAAAGCTGTTTTTATTGACTGATGAAAAACAATTGTTTGTCTTGTTGCGTTGTTAATATATGACGTGTATACGTCAATATCGCTTATGATTTCCTCCCGCAGCTCAAAATCGTCGGGAAGCTCGGATAAATAATATACTTTCTCGATACTTTGCGGACAGTCTGTAACGTCGATTGAGAAAAGCTGCGTATTATCGGTATAAACGTCCGTCCTAAAGCCGCCGAAATAATGCAAAACTGCCGTACAGCCCGCCAAAGCAGCCAAGAAAATTATCACAAGCACGGCGATAATCGTTTTTCGATTCCACCTAAAATGGGGTATTTCACTTTTTTGATCCGTAATATCACTTCGCAAAAGTGCGGTTTTTCTTGCATAAGCCTTGAAGATCCGCTTCATCGCACGATTGTGCTTTCGGGAAAAAACGTGTTCGGGAGCATGATCGTACTGCGAAAACTCGATGTCGTGCGCCATGACCAAAATTTCGTCCAATGTGATTTCGTTCATCTGTTTTTCCTTTCCGCAAAATTCTTTATTGCTTTTCTTGCATTTGAGACCCTTTTACGAGCCAACTCCTCCGATATACCGAGAATTTGAGAGATCTCGGAGTAGCTTAATTTTTGGTGTATGTACATAAAAAGCGCTTGTCGTTGGCTTTCGGGAAGGGTCAGCACAAACTGCACAAGCTCGCTCACCGATTCGCTTGTAATATACCTTTCCTCGGGAGAAACCCTATCGTCTATTACATCGCCTCTTATATCCTCGGTCGAAATAACTTCGAGCTTATTGTTTTTGTTGAATTTATCTACCGAAATGTGCCTGACAATACCATCGACAAACCACAGCTGTTCCTTATTCGGCATATTAAAAAATTTAGCCGGATTATCCGCTACTCGAAGAAAAGCTTCCTGTATTGCGTCCTCGGCTTCTTCGGAATTATGAAGCTTTGAGTACGCTATGCCGAAAAAGCGTTTTTTATATTGTTCGTAAAATACTGCAAGATCATTTCTTTGCTCATCATCTTTAAGCATGGAAACCGCAGCTTCAATCATTGCAATCACTCCACTTCAATAGTCACATCAATTATATCCTTTTTTCCGTTGAAATGCAAGTTTTTTTGATTTATGCACATAGTGCACATGGTGCACATAGCGATACAAACAAACGAAAGCCAAAAATCCCGCAAAATTATTTTGTGCATTTTTCCCAAAAAAGTTGACAAATTTACCACAAAGTGGTATTATTAATCATATAAATGCTTTAGGGTGGTACTATGTATAAATATGTAATTTTTGACTTAGACGGCACTCTGTTGAATACCTTGGAGGATCTGGCGGACGCCGGCAATTATGCATTGAATGCCGTGAACCTTCCCACTCATCAAACCGAGGAGTATAAGTATTTTGTAGGCAACGGCATACCCAAGCTTATAGAGAGGATCGTCCCTGCGGGCAGCGGCGAAGCTGTATTAAAAAAGGTACACGGCATTTTTTCGCAGTACTATGAGGCTCATTGCTTAGATAAAACAAAACCCTACGACGGCATATCGAAAATGCTGCAAAGGCTTAAAAACAGCGGCGTTAAAACCGCCGTTGCCACTAATAAGGATCATGTTTTTTCCGTAAAGTTGATAAAGGATTTTTTCGGCGGCAATATTGACTGTGTTTGCGGAAGAAGGGACGGTATCCCGAAAAAGCCCGATCCTTATATCGTAAATCTTTTGATACAGCAGCTAAATGCCGATAAAAGCGAGACCCTGTACGTGGGCGACAGCAATGTGGATATGGAGACCGCATTAAATTCACAGCTCGATTCCTGCGGCGTACTGTGGGGCTTCAGAACCGAAAAGGAGCTTTTGGAAAGCGGTGCAAGGCATATAGCCGAAAATGCGGATAAGCTGTGGGATTTGATAATGAACTGATCAGTATTCTTTCAAAAAACAAAGAAATGGAATAATGAAATGAGAAAATATCGTTCACCTATTATTAATATCATTTTTTGGGCAATATTGGTTTCGCTTGCTGCCTATATTTGCTATTCATTTATTTCCGCTCCGAAAATAACGAAGGCGGTGACCTTCGGCACGGAAATGAAGTGGTACTATCAGGGCAATATAGAAGCTGATTTCAACGATTCCACTCAGTTTGCCGCACTTGTTCACAAGCAGGATTATGTGCTGCAAACCACCTTCGAGGAAAGCGAAAGCAACGTCTGTCTTGCCTTCCAAACGGAATTTGCCGGAGCGGAGGTCTATGTAGACAGCGAAAAGGTCTATTCCACTTACGAGCATGTGAATACATCGGATAAAAGTATTTTCACCTATGACGCACCTACGCCGCAGATACATTTTGTGAATTTGAAAAGCGTCAGCAACGGAACAATGGTGCGGATTTTTGTAAGCCTGTATCACGGCGAGGACAAAAACGGCATAAGCAATATTATTTACGGCAAGTCCGAGGACATTATAGATTATGTGTTTAAAAACGATTTTCTCGGAATATTCTTATGCGTGGCATTGTTTGTGTGCAGCTTTATAATGCTGGTTTACCACCTTGCCTTCAGAAAGGTCATAACTCTTAAGGGGCTGAAGTATTCCGCTTCCTTTGCCATAATTTTTTCCGTTTATGCAATTTCAAACTGTGTGGCGTTTTCCGCCCTGACCATAACCGGCGGCGTGGAGTTTTACACCATTAAATGCCTTTCCTACAGCGCAATGTTCGTGCCGCTCATACTGTTCTTTTCCGAAAACGCAAAGTACAGAGCCACCGACACATTTTTGCAGGGAATGAGCATAGCGCAGGCGGGCATAACCATAATCATTGCTCTTTTGGCGGCGTTTAAAATTACGGATCTGTACTATACGCATATTTATGTGCAAATACTTTCCTTTGTTCAAAGCCTGTTGATATTGTGCGCTTTGATCTACGACATTTCCAAAAGATCCGAAAAGAAGCTTTCCGACGTCACCATGCCCGTTATTTATGCGGTATTGTTATTGGGAATGAGCGTGGAGACCTTTACGAGCATCGATAAATCCATACCCATAATATGGACGGTAAGCTGCCTGTTCTTTGTAATCGCAATCATGACAGTCAGCATGAGAAACATTGCGCAAACGCTGAAGCTCAGCGCCGAGGTCGAAACGATAGGCAAGATCGCTTACACCGACGGACTGACGGGAGTGGGCAATACCGCCGCCTTTCAAAATAAGCTTAAGCATTTGGAGGTCATAAAGATAAATTACAAATCCATTGCCATCGTTCAGTTTGACGTGAATAATCTGAAGGTCATTAACGATAATTTGGGTCATGAAATGGGCGATCTGCTTATTACCGACGGCTCGGGCATAATCAAAAAGTCCTTTGAGACTATAGGCGATGTTTACCGCGTGGGCGGCGACGAATTTGTGGCAGTCGTGTGCGGCGATAACGCCATGGCTGAATGCAGCAAGGCGCTTAATAACTTCGAGGATAACATTGAAGCATACAATAGGGTGGAGAGCCATAAATTCCTGCTTCAGATCGCCTACGGCGTGGAATTTTACAGCAGCGACACGGTGGATAGACACCTTACCCTTAAAGAAGTCCAAAAGCGCGCAGACGCAAAAATGTATGAAAAGAAGCGCGAAATGAAATCCAAGGTCACCAAAGAGCAGGTTTTAAAAATGGTATAATTTTATAGGAGGAACATAAAATGACGCCCGAGGAAAAATTAAACAAATGCTATGAGAGCTTCAAAAGCAAGGTGGATTTCAAGCCGCTGGTAGGTCTTATCTTAGGCTCCGGCTTAGGCGCTCTTGCCGATGAGATAGACGTTAAGCATACTCTCAATTACGAGGAAATAGAAGGCTTTCCCCTGTCCACCGTTCCGGGGCACAAGGGCAGATTTGTTTTCGGCTGTATAGAAGACGTCCCCGTTGTTATTATGCAGGGCAGAGTACATTACTACGAGGGCTATCAAATGCAGGACGTGGTTCTGCCCACAAGGCTTATGCGCAAAATGGGCGCAGAGGTATTGTTTTTGACCAACGCCTCGGGCGCTGCCAATCCCGATTATTCGGCGGGCGATTTCATGCTTATTTCCGACCAAATATCCGATTTTGTACCCAGCCCCTTGATCGGCGCAAATTTTGATTCGCTGGGCGTAAGATTTCCCGATATGAGCGATATTTACAGCAAGGAGCTTCGAGAGATAGTAAAAGCTACCGCCAATGAGCTGGGAATAAAGCTTCGGGAGGGCGTTTATATCCAGCTTACGGGTCCTAACTTTGAATCTCCCGCAGAGGTGAGAATGTGCCGACTGTTGGGAGCGGACGCCATTGGAATGAGCACTGCCTGTGAAGCCATAGCCGCCAATCATGCGGGCATGAAGACAGTGGGCATAAGCTGTGTCGCCAACTTAGGCTGCGGACTTACCGACACCCCTTTGACCCATAAGGAGGTCATCGAAGCGGCAGATAAGGCAGCCCCCTTATTTAAAAAGCTCATAAAGGCGTCTGTCGTAAATATCGCAAAAAAATTAAAGTAGCATAAAAGTGATATAAAGGTAACATATAAAAAGGGAGACGTAAAAATGAAAGTAAGATTTTACAATGCGAGAATAATGTCCTTTAAAAACGACTGCTCCATAACAAGCGGAGAGCTTCACACAAACGGCAGCCTGATCGAATATATCGGCGAAGAAAAAAAGGAGGGGATCTTTGACCGAGAGATCGACTGCAAGGGAAATTTGATAATACCCGGCTTTAAAAATGCCCATACCCATTCGGGCATGACCTTTTTGCGCTCCTACGCCGACGATATGCCCTTACAGGATTGGCTGTTCAATCAGGTCTTTCCTCGGGAGGATAAGCTTACCCCCGATGATCTGTATCCCCTTACCAAGCTTGCCGTTATGGAATATTTGAGCAGCGGCATTACCTCCTGCTTCGATATGTATTTTTTCAGAGATTCCATAGCCTCTGCGGCGGTGGATTCCGGTTACCGCATGGTTCTTTGCGGAGCCGTAAACGGCGGTGCGGAAAACGCTCAAACCCTTGCCGATGAATATTCCCGTTTTAACGGTTACAACGAGCTTATTTCCTATCAATTGGGCTTTCATGCGGAATACACCTCGTCCCTTGATCTGATGAAGGAGGTGGCAAGGCTGTCTCAAAGCCTTAAAGCCCCCGTATACACCCATAATTCCGAGACCGAAAAGGAGGTGGCTGAGTGTATAGAGCGCCACGGCAAAACTCCCACCGCCTTGTTTGAGGATCTGGGTATGCTGAACTACGGCGGCGGCGGCTTCCACTGCGTTTATTTCGACGACAGCGATTTGGATATATTTAAAAGAAGAAATATGTGGGCTGTGACCAACCCCGGTTCAAATACCAAGCTTGCCAGCGGAATTGCCCCGATCTGCAAAATGCAGGAAAAGGGAATTAACTTGGCGATCGGCACGGACGGCCCTGCCAGCAACAACTGCCTTGATATGTTCAGAGAGATGTTCCTTGTAACCGGTCTTCAGAAGCTTCTGCAAAAGGACGCTGCCGCCTGCGATGCGGACAGCGTGCTGCAAATGGCGGTAAAAGGCGGTGCGCTTGCAATGGGTCTTACCGACTGCGACTGTCTCGACGAAGGGAAAAAGGCGGATCTGGTGCTGATAGATCTTGGTCAGCCCAATATGCAGCCTCTTAACAATATCGGTAAAAATCTTGTATACAGCGGCAGCAAGAGCAACGTTAAAATAACCATGGTAAACGGCAAGATCCTTTATGAGAACGGAGAATATTTTATCGGTGAAAGCCCGGAGGAAATTTACCGCAAGGTCAACCAAATTGCGGAAAGATTGAGATGAGCGGTATCATAAAGCTCTCCGCTTTTGCACAGAGCATAATCGAAAGGCTTGAACAAGCGGGTTATGAGGCATATGCGGTAGGCGGCAGCGTCAGAAATCCTTTAATGGGGCTTGCTGCCTCCGATTGCGATATAACCGCCTCCGCCCTGCCGTCGGAAACGGAAAAAATTTTTTCCGACATGAGGGTGGTGGAAACAGGTATCAAGCATGGCACGGTAACGGTAATTTCCGGCAGCAGCGAGGCTGAAATAACCACCTTCCGCACGGAGGGCGCATACGGAGACTTCCGTCACCCCGACAGCGTTGCCTTTACCCGCAGCGTTAACGACGATCTGGCAAGACGGGATTTTACCGTGAATGCCGTAGCTTATTCTCCGAGCAAGGGTATAGTTGACCCGTACGGCGGGGAAAATGATTTAAAAAATAATGTGCTTCGCTGTGTGGGCGATCCCGAAAAACGGTTTGAAGAGGACGCTCTCAGAATAATGCGGGGACTTAGATTTATGGCGGTATACGGCTTTGAGCCCGCAAGGGAGACCGATGCCGCATTTCACGCCAAAAAAGAGCTTTTAAGAGAAATTTCCCCCGAAAGGATCAACGCCGAGCTGTGTAAATTGCTTTGCGGCGATCCCGAATATTTGAAAAGGGTATTGACAAATTACCATGACGTTTTATCCGTCATAATCCCCGAAATCTCCGCTTGCTATGGATTTTTGCAGCACACTCACTATCATAACAGGGACGTGTGGGAGCATACCGTATCGGCGGTTTGCAGTATCGAGCCTGCGGCTCATTTAAGGCTTGCCATGCTTGTCCATGATTTGGGAAAGCCCTCCTGCTACAGCTTTTACGATGGCAAGGGTCATTTTAAGGGTCATGCCGCCGTAAGCGCCGAGATTTGCAAAAGAATAATGTCGCAGCTTCATTTTGACAATGCCACCGCAAAACAGGTGCTTTTTT
>JAMPBF010000027.1 GCA_023666805.1 Bacillota bacterium | reverse complement strand
GTCGGCTTTAAAATATAGACGAAGTCTATATTTTAAACAGGAATTAGTATTAATAACTTGGACTTTTTCGCAGCTTGCCATAAATTCACTCCCAAAAATAAATTGCGGAACGGATCTACGCAAGATCAGTTCCGCAGATTATTTAAAATCGGACAAATTTTTCCTTTCTCATTCACCGTCCGAGATTATTTTCCAGCAAACCGTGTTTTCGTTTACAAGCGGTCGGTCGTAGCTGAAATAAATCAAACCGCTTTTCTCGGAATACAGTCTTTCCCTCACCTCGCAGCTCAGCGGGTCGATTATTTCCCCTAACAGTCCGCCTTTTTCCGTCATGTCCCCGGGCTTTGCCAAGGGCTTGAATATTCCTCCGGCTTTGCTGTGGATCTGAAACGTGCCGCTTTCGTTGATGATCTCGGTGTTGTAGCCGCAAGGCGCTTTGTAGGAGATAATGCCCGCTCCCGCCATAAACCTCAGCACAGCGGTCACTGCGTCGCAGGCGGAGGTCTCGTCGATACGGTCGGTTTCGCCGGTATATAATGAAAAGGAATTGGTTTCCCATATCTGCCAGTTGTAATTCAAAGTAGTTGTATCATAAGGTCTCGGCGTTCTCACAATCCCGTATTGCAGCCCGAAGCCCTTCATCAGCTCCGTATCGTTAAAGCCCGTGTCCATCATTTTAACGTGAGGTATAAATTTTCCTCTTTGGTAAAAGCTTGCCAGCTGTATGCCGTATTCAAAGCCCTGAAGCCGCTCAAATACCCCTGCGGCTATGCGCTGAGTGGTTTCTCCCAAGCTATAGCCGGGAAACATACGGTTGATGTCGGTATTGTCCATTGTCCAAAATCTTTTGCCGATATTCATGGAGTAATAGTTTATACAGGGCACTATCAATATCTCCCTGTTCTCCGCAATTTTGCCCTGTTCCTCCAGCTGCTTCATTTTTTTTACCAATTTGGCGCAGACATACATTTGCTGAACCTCGTTGCCTCTGGTAGCGCCGACTATTGCTGCGGATCTTTTGCCGCTTCCGAAACGGAAGCCTATGACCTCCAGCGGCTCGCGGTAAGGCGATCTCAACGAAAATAATATTTCCCGATCCATTTTGTGACCCTTTTCCTTTCTACTTCTTTAATATTCTTGCAAGCAATGAGCCGCCGTAAACTATGGGGTACTCTCTCAAAGTAAAGATCAGTCCCTCGTCCTCGGAGGTGATTGCGGATACGACCTTTCCCGAAAGCGGATCGAGCACGTCGCCGATATGCGTGTTTTTTCCTATCCGTTCTCCGAAGCTGACGCAAGGCACAAAAATTCCCGCCGCACCCGAGTTGACAAACTCGACCGCTCCGTCCATTGAAACCAGAGGCTCTCTCACCTTTCCGACCTCGCCGCTCCACATGCCGATATTTTTCATAAGATTCAATATGCCGTCAAAAAGCTGAAAGCAGTATTCCTTGGTAATCCTCATTCCCACGCCCATTTCCACCACCAAGGTTTTTGTGTCCCTGATGTTCAGGCTGTGGGCTAAGGTGGATTCCAACACGGTTGCCGATTCATGCACCCATATAAAATCCACATTCAGCATTTTCGCATAAGGCAGCAGATTTTCCGCAGTGGGCACGCTTATTCTGATCTGAGGTATCTCCCGCAGATAAATATTGCTGGAATGAACGTCTATACAAATATCCGCCCCGACAATATCATTTACTATGTCGGCGCAGACCGCATCAACAAACGTACCGTCATGAGTTCCGGGAAAGGCTCTGTTCATATCGATGTCGTAATCGGGGATACCTCTTGTGACGGAATCGATGCCCATGGGGTTAAGGGCGGGATATATTTCCACACAGCCGTCAAGCTCATTTATATTTTCCCGCAAAAAGCTTCCCAGCACATAAGCCAAATACTGCCCTTCAAGCTCGTCGCCGTGTGTTCCCGTTACAAAGCACAGGCGCTTGCTGCCGCTGCCGTTTTTTATAACGGATTTGCGGATAACCAAATTTTCATTCACCGCTAACATTGAGCGTGAAACCGTTTCGATCATTATATTTTCCTTTCTTAAAGTCAGCATATTTCAAGCTTTGATATAATAAGCTGCATTTGCCTTGTGTAACCGCCGAACATTACTCCCCTGTCTATAGCGCTGTCCCTGAAATCCCGCCCTTGGGACAAGGTGAGATAGCTGTCTCCCGCCTCGCAAAGATTGGTGGGATCGTAGCCTCGCCAGCCGCTTCCCGTCCATATATCCGCCCAGCTGTGCGTCTCGCCGTCGCAGCAGGCAAGCCCTGCTTGATAGCGGCAGGGTATACCGTCCTGCCTTAAAAGCGACAGCAGGATATGCGTAAAATCCTGACATACTCCTTGACCTGCGGCAAAAGCCTGTTCTGCGGTGGTTTCAGTATCTGTGACGTTTTTTTGATAGACAAATTTTTCGGCAAGCCTTTCCGAAAAATATTCCGCCCTTTTATATGGGCCGCTTGCAGGGCATCGCTCCGAGATCAAGGCGTAAAATTCCCTCAGCGCCTCTCCCGGCTTGGTATAATGGGACTGATATTTGTAGCAGGGCATAAAGTCGGTTCTTTCCGCACCGCTGTCGATAACCGCCTCGCCGCTTATATCAAAATCAAGAAAGCGGTGATCCTTATGTATGATCCCCGAAAGCACCCTGTTGGAAAAAGCGTCGGTGGTGGTGCAAACGCTGACAAAGGGCGACAGGGAAAAATCAAAGGCGTTGATTCTTTGCCCCGGATTTTCATTGGGCACGCATCTAAGGGCAAAGGAATGATCGTGCACGTTGTTGTCAAAGGTAAGCTTGGTGGAAAAAGAATATCTGACCTTGTTCATTGTTATTACTTTCCTTTCTTATGCCGATAACCGTTTGGCTGCGGATAAAACAATCCCTTCGGCATTAATGCTGCGGCGCTGTTTCAAACAGCTTGGACAGCGCCGAAAGCGAATCGTCGGTACGCAAAACATAATCCTCCCGCATACCCACGGTTTCCACCAATACGGACAGCTGCTCGGTATTATAACGGTAAGGGGTGTTTTTCGGCATCTTTCTGAGGCTCTCGCATAAGCGGTCAAATTCAAGATTTATCATGTTAAAGGGATATTTCATGCGAAAATAAAGATCAAGCCGCTCGATATATTTACCGCATTTGATTATATCGAGAGCCTCGCTGTCGTAAACATAATCGTTTATGCAGCCCCAAAAGCCGAACAGCACGTCTTCGAGAGGCAGCAGCTCGTATCTGTAGCCGCCGCAGGACCTCTCCGCCTTTGCCAGCGTGTCCTTTGCAAGCTGCAAAAAGGACAGCGCCTCGGTGGATATGCCCTCTCTCAAAACGATCCCGTTATCGTAAGCCTTTTCAAGACTGAAGGCGACCGAGTTTTGATTGCCTTTGTCAAACAGAAAGCTTTGCATAAAAGCCTCCGTGTCGGCGTAGCCGTCCAAAAGCCCGAAGCAGTCAAGGTAATCCCTATAAGTCTTGCTGCCGCCGTCAATGGCTTTGTCAAACAGCGCCTCCAGCGCCTTTAAGGTGGTAAACGCTCTTTCGGTATATCTGCCTAACCAAAATAATCTGTCACTGTGATCTATTGAGATAGTACCCATGTGTCTTTAAAGCCTCCTCCCTGTGAAGAATTTACTACAAATGAATCCGGGTTTCTTGAAAAACGGGTAAGACCCGATTTCCATACCCTTGTGGTATCGCCCGACAGCACGAACGCTCTCAGATCGGCTTTGCGCATTACCTCTCCGCCGTTCTCCAAAATCGGAAGATCGAGAAAATCTATTATTTCCTGGGCAATGAAACGCCTCGGTTCATTTTTGATTTTTAGCTTAAATTCCTCCGCCTTTTCGGAGGAAAGCTCTCTGCCGAACACTACGCCGTAGCCTCCCGCCTCCGCCACGTCCTTGATCACCAACCGTTCAAAATTATCCAGCACATATTTTTGATCCTGCTCGTAAAACGGAAGATAGGTAGGGGCGTTTTTGAGGATAGGCTCCTGCTTTAAATAATACTTAATCATTTTCGGAACAAAATAGTAAATTCCCTTATCGTCCGCCACTCCGTTTCCGGGAGCGTTTATTACCGCCGTGTTTCCGCTGCGGTACGCTTCCGTCAAATTCGGCACGCCTATAAGGGAGCCGGGCAAAAAGCTCAGCGGATCCAGATATTCGTCGGATATGCGGCGGTACAGCGCCCCGACCCTTGTCTTGCCGCCCGAATAGGTTTTGCAGTATAAAATATTGTCCTCTACAAAAAGCTCGTCGTTCTGCACCAAAACGGAGCCGGTAAGCTCCGCCAAGTAGGAGTGCTCGAAGTAAGCGGCGTTGTATCTCCCGGGGGTTAGGATCGCATTTATCCCGCCGCAGTTCACGGAATCCATCGTATCCTTCAACAGCTTGGCGTAATTGCGGTTGTCCTCGATAGAGGCTTCGTTGAACGCCTGCGGCGACGCAACGCGGGTAAGCTCTCTTGCAATAAGAGGATACGACGCTCCCGAGGGTATGCGCAGATTGTCCTCCAAAATGTACCATTCGCCGTCCTTTGCCTGCACAAGGTCTATTCCCGAAATGTGGCTGTATATTTTATTTTTCGGGGTTATCCCCTCGCATTGGGGAAGATAGCCCGAGGACAGGTACACAAAATCCTCGGGAACAATGCGGTCGCTTATAATATGCTTGTCGTGATAAATATCGTATATAAACATATTTAAAGCATTAACTCGCTGTATAAGCCCCTTCTCCATTTTTTCAAAGTCGGCTCTCTCTATTACCCTCGGTATGGGGTCAAAGGGAAAAAGCTGCTCCTTAAACGTACCGTTTTTGTAAATGCCGAATTTTACGCCGTATCTTCTAAGCAGCATATTTATTTCGTCGGCATTGCCTGTCGGGATAAGCTTTCTTTCTGCGGTTTCGTTCATTATATCACACCTTTTTGCAAGAATTTAAAAAATACTTTGCAAAATATAAAAAGAGCGCCCGATTGCTCGTCAAGCGCCCTTGCTTTAATTTTGCACTTTAATAATACCACTTTTCGCACATAAGGTCAATCGCCGAATAAACCAAAAATTCACCTTAAAATTTGTATATATTTGTTGTTTTTGCAAGAAAATAAAAATAATCCTGCAAAAAGTATTGACATTTCAGTTTTTTGTGGTACAATAACAGCATAGGAAGCAACGGGGCTTCGCTTTTCCCACAGGAGAGCGAGGCTCCGTTTTGTTTTAGCCGAAAAGGAGGGCTTTGGGTATGATAAGGCTTGAAAACGTGCACAAGAGCTTTGGACAGCTTGAGGTGCTGAAGGGCATAAACCTTCATGTAAAGGAAGGGGAAAAGTTGGTCATCATCGGTCCCAGCGGTTCGGGAAAAAGCACCTTGATACGTTGCATGAACTATCTTGAAGAGCCCACCTCCGGGCAGGTGTATATTCACAATCATCTGATGAGCAAAAAACGCAGAGCGTTTATAAACAAGGTACACTCCTCAATGGTGTTTCAGCAATTTAATCTCTATCCGCATCTGACGGTTTTGGATAATCTGACCCTCGCTCCCGTAAAGCTGAAAAAGGTGCCAAGGGTCGAAGCGGAGCAATTGGCGATGAAATATCTGAAAAGAGTGGGCTTGGAGGAAAAGGCCAACGCTTACCCCAACACGCTATCGGGCGGACAGCAGCAGAGAATAGCCATTGCCAGAGCGCTTACCATGCAAAATCGGGTTATCTTCTTCGACGAGCCCACCTCGGCGCTTGACCCCGAAATGGTGCAGGAGGTCTTGGACGTAATGATAGAGCTGTCACACGAAAAGAATTTCACCATGGTGGTGGTAACTCACGAAATGGGCTTTGCCAGAGAGGTCGCCGACCGAGTGATATTTGTGGACGGAGGAAATATTTTGGAGGAGGGTACTCCCGAGCATTTCTTCAACGACCCGCAGCACGACAGAACAAAGGCGTTCTTGGACAAAATAATAAGGTAATATCCGCCATGCGGTTATTTATACTGTTTTCGTTTTAAAAGATAGACGCAGTCTATATTTTAAAAAGGAATTAGTATTATAAAAAGACAACGGAAAAACAGAAAGGAAAATCAATATGAAAAAAATAAGTAAAATCGTATCAGCCGCTTTATCCGCCGCCATGCTTTTCAGCCTTGCGGGATGCAGCGATTCAAGCGGCTCGGGCAACTCGGGAAAAACCCTTAAGGTAGGAGTAAAAGACGCAGTTATCGGCTTCGGCTACAAGGATCCTCTTTCGGGAGAATACAGCGGCATGGAGGTAGAGCTTGCAAAGAAGATAGCGGACAGCTTAGGCTACGACGACGTGGAATTTACCACCGTTACCGCCGCCACCAGAACGGAGCTGTTGGATTCGGGCGATCTGGACTGCGTTTTGGCTACCTTCACCATAACCGAGGAAAGAAAAAAGAGCTGGGATTTCTCCACGCCCTATTATACCGATGCGGTAACGGTGCTTGTTGAAACCTCCGACGGGATAAACGATCTGAGCGGCTTGGTGGGCAAAAAGATAGGCGTTTCCACAGGCTCCACCTCGGCTTATTCCTTGGCGAAGGCAATGAGCGAAAAGGGTCTTTTGGGGGATTATAAGGTTCCCGAAAGCTCGGCGGATTTTGACATTTCCTCCTTCTCGGAGCAGGGCACAAGCTTTGAGCAGTTCGGCGATTATCCCGCCATTTCCAACGCCTTGACGGCAGGCACGGTGGACGCCTTCTGCGTGGATAAGTCCATACTTGCCACCTACAAGAGCGACGACCGTCAGTACATAAACGACAGCTTTTCGCCGCAGGAATACGGCGTTGCCACCAAAAAGGATTCCCCCCTTTCCTCACAGATCGAGGAGCTTATAACCAAGTGGTTAAGCGACGGAACAATAGACGGGCTTATTGCCGAATTTAATTTAGGATAATAAAAAAGCTTTCTTCATTATAACCCCTTTTATATGTCCCTGATAAAATACGCCTTTTGTCAGCGTTTTATCGGGGACAGATTATTAAAGGGAAGTCAACCAAAACAAGTTACGGAGGTGTGCGGACAATGTTTGATCCCGAAAAATGGAGCTTGATCTGGACCCACAGAGAGACCTTTATCAACGGAGCCGTTTCAACGCTTGTAATGGCGTTTTTCGGTCTGATCTTAGCGCTTGCCATAGGCGTTGTTTTCGGGCTTATGTCTACAAGCGGGAAAAGGGTTGCAAAAGCCATATCGAGAGTATATGTGGAAATTATTCAAAATACCCCCGTTATGCTTCAGGCGCTGTTTTTATTCTATGCGGTGACCTTTTCCGGAATAAAGGGCTTTTCGGCGCTGCTTTGCGGAATTATCGCACTGGGAGTGTATCACGGGGCTTATATTTCCGAGGTCATTCGCTCGGGCATAGAGGCTGTCCCCAAGGGGCAGTCCGAGGCTGCCTATTCTCAGGGCTTTACCCATGTATCGGCGATGGCGTACATTATACTGCCGCAAACCTTAAAGATAATATTGCCGCCTATGGTAAATCAGGTGGTAAACCTTATAAAAAACACCTCCTGTATGTTCTTGGCAGGCGGTGCGGTGGATCTTATTTCCCGCACCAACGCCTTTGCGGTAGGCGAAGGAACGGGAGCGGCGGCAGGTCAGGGCTACATAGTGGGCGGACTTATCTTCTTCGTTATATGCTTTCCGCTGTCCACCCTTGCGTCCCGCTGGGAAAGCCGATTGAAAAACAGGGACAACACGCCGGCGGTGCGGAGAAAAAAGCCCGACGATATTACCGACGAGGAGCTTGACCGAATAATAGACGAAAAGAAGGGGGACAAGGTTCATGAATGAGTTTTTGGGCAGCCTTAAGATGATAACCGATAAAAGCGTTTTTCTTTATCTGTTAAAGGGCTTGGGCTTTACCGTGGGAATAGCCTTTTTTGCGGTAGTCTTGGGTATAGTTATCGGCACCGTGCTGGCGCTGGCGAGAAACTATTGCAATAAGGGTGTGTTAAAAATATTCAAATATATTTCCGTGGCTTACATAGAGATTTTCCGAAACACTCCCCTTATGCTGTGGATATTTATAGGGCTTGTGTTCTTCCCGTCTATTGAATTTCCCAAGGGGATTGCCGATTTTTTCGGACTGTCGAGGATAGAGCTTGCGGTATTGGTAAAGGCGATAGCCGCACTGGTACTGTTCACCTCCTCCGTTATTGCGGAAATTGTGAGAGGCGGCTTAAATTCCGTAGCAAAGGGGCAGTTTGAAGCCGCTTATTCACAAGGCTTCAATTTCATACAGACCCTTGTGCTGATAGTATTGCCGCAGACCTTCCGCAGCATTGTTCCCACTCTTTTGAGCCAAGTGATAACCACCGTTAAGGATACCTCGTATATTGCCAACATAGCCATTGCCGAGCTTATGGGCAGAACGTTCCAGCTTATACAGTCTGCTCCCCGCTATACGGGCTTTGAAACACAGAACGTTTCGGACGTATTTGTGCTGTGCGGGTTCGCCTGCGTCTTTTACTTCCTGATAAATTTCGCCCTATCCTGCACGGTAAGGCGGCTGCAAACCCGCAGAAAGAAAAGACCCGCTCTTATTTCGGCATAACAGAGGTAAACCGCAATGAAACAAGAAAAACACAGGCTTCCCCCGATCGGTGCAAGGATAATCAAATCCTCGGCGGGCGTCGCCTTATGCATGGCAATGTATTTTATCAGAAGCATGACCCCCTTTGGCGGGGGTATGCCTTTTTACAGCGCCCTTGCGGTTTTATGGTGTATGCAGCCCTATGCGGAAACCACAAAAACAATGGCAAAGCAAAGAGCGACGGGAACTCTTATAGGAGCGGTCTACGGACTGGTGTTCCTGTTGACGGTAAAAACGGCAAATATTGCGGACACAATGGCGATCTATCTTTTCGCCTCGGTGATGATAATACCGATAATATACACTACCGTCCTTTTGAACAGAAAAAACGCCTCTTTTTTCTCCTGCGTGGTGTTTTTAAGCATAGCGATCACCCACAGCTTTGATTCCGACCCCTATCTCTTTGTATTCAACCGTGTTTTGGACACCTTTGTGGGAATTGCGGCGGGAATACTGCTGAATAATTTTCACTTGCCGAAAAAAACGAAAACGGACACTCTTTTTGTCAGCGGGATCGACGGAATATTGACCTCAAGGGATAATCGCCTGCTGCCCTACAGCAAGGTGGAGCTGAACAGACTTATTTCAAGCGGCGTAAAATTTACCGTTTCAACCGTCCGCACTCCCGCCTCCCTTATTCCCGTAATGGAGGGAGTAAATCTGCAATATCCCGTAATAGCCATGAACGGAGCGGTGCTTTACGATATAGGCGAGAACCGATTTCTTGAAGCGGCGGAGCTTGACAAAGACACGGCGGACAGGGCGGAAAGGATCATTGAAGCCTGCGGCTTGCACAGCTTTGTCAACTGTCTTGCCGACAATACGCTTTTGATATATTATGGGCAGCTCGCAGGGGCGGAAGAAAAAGACCTTATGGAAAAATTGCGAAGATCGCCCTACAGAAACTATATCGGCAAGGAATACAGACGAACGGAGGGCAAGGAAAGAGTGCTTTATCTTATGTGCCTTGCGGATAACAAGGATATTAAGGCGGCATACGAAGCATTATGCGATCAGAGCATTGATAAATTCTCAAGGATAGTCATTACGCCCGCCGCCGAGTATGAGGGCTGCTCATTCCTCAGAGTTTATTCCGCTAATGCCTCCAAGAAAAATATGCTCGAGGCGCTTAAAAAACGCATCGGCACAGAAAAATCCGTTACCTTCGGGAGCATACGGGGGGAATATGATATTTATGTGGAAGACGACAGCGGGAATGCAGCAGTCAAAACGCTGAAAAGGATCAGCGCAAAAGTCGGACAAAATTAGATCCCGGCGCCTTAAATAAGCCCCAAGTCAAAAAATCTCCCGCTTTAGAGATTGCAGAGATTTTTCAAATGACGTGCGGGATTGTTGCCAAACAGATTTTAATCAAACTAACATACCGTACATCTCGTTTACCGCATTCTTTATCGGGAACAGTAAATCGTCGCCGTTTACAAGTGAATCATATCTCGACAGCGGATTTGCTTTGTCTTGCAACTCAACAATACCACAACTGTTTGCAAAAGTCCAGCTAAACTTCCGCTGCCGCCGAAATATTTTTTGAGAATTTTTTAGATTTTATCCGAGAGCAATTTTACATACCGAGCGTAATGAGATCCTGCTGCTCCTGTTCCGTCTGTTCCTCTGACTCATCACTTTCCAGCCTGTTCAGCATCAGATTTTCAAGACTGTCAACAGCATTGGTTTCGTTTTTAAACGCCGACCATATGCGGTATACCACTCCGTCGATCTCCCTGTCGGTGCATTTTATTTTTTGCACCTCAGGCATAGCTTTACATAAAGGCTCGACCAAGCCCTTTGCTTTTTTACATCTATAATTGATAATTTTTTTCATTCGATATCCTCCCTGTCATTCTGAAATCTTACTGCACTATCGAAGCTAATCACTCCGTTGATATGCCTAACCTCGTCAACGCACATTGCGTGAAGCTCGTCCATAATATCTTCATCAACGTCATTTACAGCCGCTATCGTATGTGATAGCTTACCCAACTCAACAGCGATTTTGAAAAGATTTCTGTTGATTCGCTGCTCCGATCCGTGGACAACTGCGTCCACTGAAGAAGTAATTTTCGGAGACAAATAGCTGATATTATTTTCCTCTTTAAGATAACCGAGGTAGAAATTTATTGCCTTTTCTATGAACTCGCTTTTGGATTTGCAGTTGTCCGATCTGTATGTATTGCTTACTTCCTCCAACGTATCGGGATATGCCCATAATGCGAACTTTTCCTTGTTACAGCCACCCTGTTTAGTGCCTGTTTTTGGCTTGGTTGTCGTATTTTCGTTATTTTGCAACCCCGTATTTTTTGACTTTCCCATATTTTGACTCCTTTCCAAAAATGCCGAATTTCCCCTTTGCGGCGGGCTTTGCCCGTCCGCTGTGATCGGGGCGACCCCGCCCCTTTAACTTGCATCATAATCATACCCTCTTATTTACCCGAAATTGGTATGAAATATCTGCATTGTTTTAACTCAACTTACTCTGTGAACCGCTTTGCTCAAATCAGCGCACAAACGGCTCAAATTTTGCTTTGATCTGCTTTGGCGAGTAGTTACTCTACTTAGGTATCAAGCTTCGCACAAATCGGCTCACATTTGTCAAATCAGCCGTCACTGCCGTCACTCTTACGGTCGTAGCTGAGAATTATAAATCGCTGCCCGCACGATCTTTTGATTTCAATCGCTACACCTAAACCTTTTAATTCAATTCCGTGTGGAACAAGATTTTGAGTAATTTTATTCGGAGGAATTTCAATTCCATAATGAATTTTTAACTCAGCGACAAGATTCGTTGCCGAGCCTTTGAAATGTTCTTTCTCCAACATAAAATCGTGGTTCATAAAAGAAAAAGTATCACGCTGCTTGGGAATTATTTTTTCTTCTGCGTTCCAATGCGCTCCGTCACGCTTCAGATTCAGTTCAAGATTGTCAATATCTCTTCCAACGCAATACAGAACAGCTTCTCCGCTGCCACGCTGTTTTTCGATCATCACCATACTTCCGTCAACGCAACCGCTGATACCTGTCGTACCCGAAATCATATTTGAACGGATCGCTGTTGCGACATTTCCGAGTATGATGTACCAGCAAAATTGCTATTTTTAATTTGTCGGCAAGATTTTTCAGAACAGACAATTCTTTGTAATCGGAAGCATAGCTTGCATCATCGCCCGAACGAATTTTTTGCAAGGTGTCGATTATAACTATTTTTAAATCGGAATGCTTTGCTTTGAAATTTTCAATTTGCCTTTCCAAAACACCGCCTAACGTTCCTGCCATAATTGCGAAGTGCAGATTTTCGCTTGACTCGCTCGTGAGGTCGAATAAGCGGTTTTGGATTCTTGCGTAGCTGCCCTCCAAGCATAAATATAGAGCGGTACCGTATTTGGTTTCCCACTCAAGTACATTTTCTCCTTTCGCAATACTCAGAGCCATATCCAGTGCCAGCCACGATTTTCCGATCTTCGGTGCGCCCGCCAAAATAAATAGGCCGATTGAGATCATTCCGTCAACACAAAACTCAATCGGTTTCAGCGGCGTGGTCATTAACTGCTCACAGTTTACTGTTTTTATTTCGTCCAATAAGTTTTCCTCCTTGTAAGGTTTATTTGCAGAAGAAAAAATCCCCAACCTGTTAGGCGGGGATTTTATCCTCTATATACTACCGACACAAGAAAGGAAAATTATTCCACGTTGAAAAGAAAATTTTTATTTTTGTATGCTTGCATAAAACCAAAAGCGATAAATTAGCAATTTTCACAAGGGCACATTATTCAATGCTATTCAAACATATTTATAAATTCTATAGGTGTGAGAGCTTTCGTATCAAAATTTTCAAAGTCCGTTTTATTTCGTGTAACAATATAATCACAGCTATTTGACTTTGCGCAGATTGACACAAGACAATCTTCAAAATCCTTTGCCCTCAATTGAAAAGCAGTAAGGACATCGCTGTTTGTCACAGAGCACACCTTGGCGATCTCAAGCAGCTTTCCTATTGCATTGTACGCAATTTCAGCGCTGTGCGTATATTTCCTTACGATATAATAAATATCTGTCACCGCCGATGCGGAAACAAATCCGTTAACACGGTGTTCCTCGCACATTGACAACACCTTGTATGACTCGTCAACAAAATTCTCCCGTTCAAGTAAAACATCTAAAATGACATTTGTGTCAATCATTATTTTCATATCTCAAAGTCCGTTCCTCTCTCAGTGCTTTAACATCTAAATCCTGAGGGGCATTTTTTAGCAAGCCGCGAAGTGAATCAACAGCAGAAATCTGTGGATTAACAACTTTTGCAATAGTTTTTCCGTTTTTTGTAATGAAAATATCTTCTTTTGCTATCAATTCAAGATACTTTCCGAAATTCGTTTTAAATTCTGTAGCCGTTACAATCATAGAAAGCCCTCCTTTTCTCTATGACTATATTATAATCGATTTTCTGAAAAATGTCAATAAAATCGAACGAAATTACAGGAAATAATTTGCTTTTTCATTCGATTCGTTTGTATGCTTTTCTGATTTTATCTATTTTCTTTGAGACCGTTCCTTGTGACACTCCAAGCTTTTTAGCAGTCTCCGCTTGGGTATGCCCTTCCGACAACATTTTAATTATCTGCTTTTCCTGTTCGTCAGCCTTTTCAATAATTTCTTTGAGTATGACATTGAATACAGCTATTGACTCTGTATCAAAATCCTGCTCTGCAATATCATTTTCATCATTTTCCAACATTTCATCCAAGGATTCTGTTTTAATCTTGCTGCGAGTATGGTTCCACTTTTTATTGTGATCCATTTTAGGATAATTTACAATATTGGAATCGTTAAAATCCCTATCGTCGGAATATTCGTTGGAAATTTCTGTAATAGCTTTAATATTAACGGTTTCCATTAAAGCTCGTACTGTGTTGTTCAAATATTCATCGGCTAACTTGTCACCTTTTTTTCTGTTTAAGGATAGGTGCAACAAAAGTATTCCAAATGTTTTCAAAGGCTGTTTTATTCCGACATAATGCGATTATGATGTCTGCTATCAGCTTTTCAAGGTATTCCTGAATCATTTTGGGAGAGTAATCCTTTGAAAAGAAGAAATCCGGATTTTTTATTCCAAAATCCTTTAAAGTTTCGCCCCAGCTTTCATGAATATATGAGCGTATTTTATTATGGAGTTCAACTTCTTCTGTGGTGTATTCGGAATATGGCTTTATATCGGTCTTGGTGAAATCATTGTTTTGAAATTGCTCCCGTAATTTTTCGAGAGTGATTTCTTCTTCATTTAGTATGTCTTTGGGCATTTTATCTCCTGATTATTAAAGTGTCGTTTTTGCAATTTTGATTGATGGTGGGGTACTCATCTTGCACTGCATCTCGGTTAATATTCATTGCTTAACAGAAAATCTGCAACATGTATGGTTTTTATTCCCTCATAATTTCCGCATGCAAATTCATCGGTGCGAAGCACGTATTTGGGATAGTTGTCACGAATATGGGGTTTTCCATTATTGGCAATTTCCACAGCGGCAAGTGCCTGTTAGGATTTTTACAAATGGAGCGTGAGTGTATGATATTATTGAGTTTACGTAAGTTGGTATGTTAATTAGTGGGATCACATCCAGAGTTAATGGGGGTGGTTTTGATATATCGCAAAATGTTATAGTTGTCAAGAGATTTTGTAGGTTTAAATCGCAAGAAGATTAAAATATTCATTAGTAAAACAATAATAGTCATTGCCTGCGATAAAGTTTCAATATGAATCTGTATCAAATCTGTTTCAATTTGATGTGAATTAAAGAATATCAAATATATCTATCATAAGTTTGATTAGTTCTTTCGCCATATCTTCATCCACCTGTATCGACTGACTGATCTGATTCTTCAACTCTCTTGTTGTACTGCCATATGTATCAATCTGAAAATATTTTTTTCCTCCGCTGGTGAAAACAGTGTATGTTGCTCTGACTTTGTTGTGTACGCTGTTTCTATCTTTTTCAATTTTTTTAATATTATCTTTTGTTATCAAAGCCATAGCTATTCTCCTTTTATTTCGTTTATAAGCCGATTAAGTCTTCCTTCATTAATTTCACATTCCCAAACAACAATTACTTTCCAACCCTTCGCTTTCATTTCATCATAGTATTTATGATCACGATTTCGGTTATTATTGAGTTTGTTTATCCAATAGTCAGTATTAGATTTAGGCCAAACAAAATTCTCACAGTCGTGCATATGCCAGAAGCAGCCATTGACATAAACTGCCGTTTTATACTTAGGAAGTATAATATCTGGTTTTCCAGGATAACGTTTGTCATTTTTTCTAAATCTAAAACCTTTGCTGTGAAGAAAACTTCTTATTATTATTTCAGGTTTAGTATCTTTGCTCCTTATATGTGACATGTTCATGCTGCGAACTTCCTTGCTGTGATTATCAGCCATTTTCATCACCATCCAAATACATTGCAAGATGTTCAGCTATTGCTTTTGCAAGCATAGGCGGAACAGCATTGCCGACTTGTTGATATTGTGAGTCTTTTGTTCCGCAAAAAACAAAAGAATCTGGGAATGTTTGAAGACGAGCGGCCTCTCGAATGCTAACAGCTCTGTCAATAGTAGGGTGAATCCACATAGATTTTCTTACGTTAAGAACAGTACCAGATGGATTATCATAGCATAAACGCTGATAAATAGTGTTTTGAGTTCTGCTTGTATCGGTATAGGTGTTTTCTTTTAGTGAAGCATCAAGGGAATGAAAATTTTCTCCTTGTTCCAATGCTTCAAATCTTGCTTTTGCTACTTCTCTTGTTTGTGTAATTATATGATTGTACAATTTGCTGCTGTCTCTCAGAAAAGGAGTCAGTGCAGTGGGATTAAAATTATCAGTTAGTGATGTTCCATTATCTTCGGCAGTTTCAAATATAGTTTGTACATTTTCAATGTCTTTGATTGCATCTTTTACTGTGCGATAATTTTCTTCTGCAAATGTTCCTTTTGGCATTTCAATTTTCTCAGCAATATTTTTCTTTATGCCAAGAAACACGAAGCGATTTCTTTTCTGCGGTGCGCCAAACTCAACAGCATTCAGTACCCCCATATTAAAAGTGTAATTTCCAAGCATCTTGGTAATATATTCGAGAACAGAATATGATTGTATTATTGCAGTGATGCCCTCTTCACATGAAATGGCATCTATTTGAAGCTCGTTATCATATATTTCTTTAATTCTTGTTAAGCATCTTTGAATCATGATGGATTTTTCAATACGCTTAACAACCTGACCTGCATCTATTTTCTTTGCAAAAAAATCACAAATCGCATCAGCTGCGTAATCAAAGCATTCGTATGCACCATTATTATCAGCTTGATGTATCTTTTCAGCAAGATTCAAATATTTTTTTTTGTAGCGATATAAGGTTTCTTTGCATTTTTTTAGGTTTTTGCGCTGACGATATGCAATATTAAGAAGTTTATAATCCTTCTCGAGCCACAGTCTTAATTCTATATTGATGATGTCTTGAATATCTTTTGCAATTTCATCTGAATAGTATTTTTCTTCCAAAAGTAGAATCTTAGATGGAACGGTTTTAATATGATGCTTCTCAATTATTTCCGCTTCATCTAAACGCAAATAAAACCTATGCACATCAGACTTAAGCGTTTCAACATTTTCCATTACGAAGGCATTAGGATTTAATTCCTTTACGGCTCTAATGTATTGCTTTACAAGCATATTGTTTTGACTTATTACATGATTTTTTTGTCTGTTTGCCATAGAAAAACCCTGGCACGGCGGTCCCCCGATTACAACATCAATTTTTCCATACTTCTTTTTAAGCTTTTTATAGTCGGCAGCACACACATCAGAATATACTTCCGTCCCTGTATGGTTTTTCCTATATGTTTTCTGTGCATTTTGATTTATTTCAAATGCAGCAGCAATTTCATATTTGCCTGTTTGCTTAAAACCCAGGCTCAGGCCTCCGGCACCGGCAAACAAATCAATCACCTTATGCATTTCATTAATTCTCCTATTCTGACGGCGTATTATATAGAATCATTCTGAAAACGATCTTTAAGCATTATCCAGCAGTCTTCTTTCTTACACCATTGAGTTACATTAACGCCCTTTGCGTTATTGGTATTTGGATTCATAAAATGATTCCAAACTTTATAGCAGATATCTTCTATAAGCCGTGATACTTCAGGAGATATGTTCTGATGCTGCCATATATAGCCGAGATCAACCTTTTCACTATAATACTCTGACAGCAGAGCAATCGTGTAGTAATTGATCTGGGCTTTATATCCGCCGAAATTCTGAGCATCTACTATCCTATCACACTGCTGAAAAAGAATAACCTGAGCGATAAGATTGCAGTAAAACTTTTCATCTGGCTCTCCTATTTCGCCGGCTTGTATCATTTCTGAATACCTGATGAAGTTTGTTTCAAGTCCCTTGCTGACAATATCAGGGTGTCTCAGCCAACACATCGCACATTTAGCTGCCACTGTCTTTGAGATGCATTTATTCTTAGGATTCTGCTCTTTATATTTTCTCTTTGAAGCAGCAGTAAGCTGTCTGTTAACTTCCACACTGTACTGCCCTCTTGCACGTTCATAAAACCATCGCTGAGAAGGCTTTCCTTTTTCAACAGGAATGAACACACGTCTTGACAGTTGCTCAAGCTTAATATGAAAATCATCATTTGCACTGAAATCAGACATGGTGATTTTATTCTGACTGTTCGCATATCTTGATATGTTGCCTATTACGGTATCCATCTGCTCATCAGCTTTAATTACTGTGAGCTTCATTTGAACATTAACATTAGATAGATCCACTTTGTTTTGAAAGGCAGCATATATTGATGCTGTTGTTTGACCGCCGTTAACTATTTGCCAGCCGACAAGCTCTCTTATTAGAATAAAATCATCAGTGCTTTCGTTTTCATCTCTGACAACTTGCTCGGCAATCGTAGAAATACCGTTGTTATACGCCATGAACATTGCCGGATTGCTCCTCAATGTATCTCTGATGCCCTTGTTGACCTTTCCTGTTGCTTGCAGGAAAGATCTAACATTCTTCTCAATAAGCCGCTGTCCTTCATCACGGTATATTTCCGCTAAGCATTCTCCTGATATGTAACCAACATAACAGTCATAAACATTGCTCTCCTGAGGTATCTTGATTAGCTTTAGTCTATACTTGTATTTATTTTTAAAACGTATTACAAGCTTTTCAGCTTCTTTTCTCTGGTAGACAACCTGAACAAGGCGCTCAATATCCCACACATCATATTTAACGGTGGTTTTACTAATCATGGCATCTTCAGGTAAATCGCTGTTAATGAGCTTATTTGTAAGAAGAACAACATAAAGATTTTCAATTTTATCTTTGTTCTCCTTTATGAACTCATAAAGCATATATTCGTTTGATGATTCTTCCATTTCATCAAGAACACTCGTGCTTGAACAGCATAATTTATAGAATTTAGACGCTTGCCTGCATATCTTGGCTGTTTCCGATTTATTCAGTTTTTCAATCTTTCCGTTCTTCTCGTAGCAGCTGACTATGAGAGTGAGGCTTTGAAAGTATTCGCTGAAAGCATACGCATTAACTTTGAACTTTTCTGACTCTTTCATGCAGTAGCTTACTTCTGCATCAGCAGTTTTTGATTCGCCAAAATCAGCAAGATAAGAGAGAAAAACGCTTGTAAAGGCGCTTTCTGTATTTTCAGAATGCTCCAAGGCATATTCCTTGACTTCTTCTATTAGCTCTTGATTAAAATCATCTAATTCACGATTCTCCAATTAGTATGCCTCCCTTCAAAGCATTAATTATATCACTCCACTCTGTCACAAAATCAGAGCAGGTGTTTAGATCAAGTGAGTATGTTACCTCTGATATTCC
>JAMPBF010000026.1 GCA_023666805.1 Bacillota bacterium | reverse complement strand
CTTCAAATTCAGACAGTGGAAGGCGTTCGTATCATTAACAGATACGATGCGGAGGAAATATCGGAGGAAAATTTTAAAAGGGCTATTCCCACCGTGTTCAGCGAGCCGCCCGTAGACGATGTTTACGGGGAGCTTCCGAATTTTGAGGATAACCAAAGAATTTTTGCGGTGGAATTTCTTCCCGGACAGTTCGACCAGCGGGCGGACAGCGCCGCCCAGTGCATACAGATGCTGTGCCAAGGGGACAGACCTGCGGTAAAATACGCTAAGATCTATGTTTTAAGCGGAAAAATCACCGACGGGGAATTTACCAAAATCAAGCATTACCTCATCAACGCCGTTGAAGCCCGCGAGTGCGGCTTGGAAAAATACGACACCCTTAAGATAAAATATGAAATTCCCACCGAGGTTGCTACACTTGACGGATTTTTACAGCTGGACGAAAACGGTTTGGCTGACTTTGTAAAAAAATACGGCTTGGCTATGGACAACGACGATATTAAGTTTTGTCAGGACTATTTTGCGGGTGAAGGACGCTGTCCCACCATCACCGAAATTCGCATGATAGACACCTATTGGAGCGACCACTGCCGTCATACCACCTTCGGTACCATTATAGACAATGCGGATATAAAAGCGCCCTACATTGCGGATACATATAAGGAATACAAGATCCACCGCAAAGAATTGGGCAGAGAAAACAAACCCGTTTGCCTTATGGACATTGCCACACTGGCGGCTAAAAAGCTGAAAGCAGACGGACTTTTGCCCGACTTGGACGAAAGCGAGGAAATCAATGCCTGCTCCGTCAAGATTACCGTTGACGTTGACGGAGAGGATCAACAGTGGCTTTTGATGTTCAAGAACGAGACCCACAATCACCCCACCGAGATCGAGCCCTTCGGCGGCGCTGCCACCTGCCTCGGCGGAGCTATCAGAGATCCTCTGTCGGGACGCGCCTTCGTATATCAGGCAATGAGAGTTACCGGCGCTTCCGACCCTCTTTTGCCTGTGGATCAAACCATACCGGGCAAGCTGCCTCCCAGAAAGATAACCACCACTGCGGCGGCGGGATATTCCTCCTACGGCAATCAGATCGGTCTTGCTACGGGACATGTGGCTGAAATTTACCACCCCGGATATATGGCTAAGCGCATGGAGATCGGTGCGGTGATCGGCGCTGCGCCTATCGAAAACGTTAGACGGGAAAGACCGTCGTCGGGAGACGTAATCATACTTTTGGGCGGCAAAACAGGTCGGGACGGCTGCGGCGGCGCTACGGGCTCCTCCAAATCCCACAGCGTGGAAAGCCTTGAAAGCTGCGGCGCAGAGGTGCAAAAGGGCAACGCCCCCGAGGAAAGAAAGCTGCAAAGACTGTTCAGAAGCAAGGAGGTCACCACTCTCATCAAGCGCTGCAACGACTTTGGCGCAGGCGGCGTTTCCGTGGCTATCGGCGAATTGGCAGACGGACTTGAGATAGATTTGAACGCTGTTCCAAAAAAATACGAGGGCTTGGACGGCACGGAGCTGGCCATTTCCGAATCGCAGGAAAGAATGGCGGTTGTGGTGGAAAAAGAAAATGCGGATAAATTTATCGCTCTTGCCAACAAGGAAAATCTTGAAGCCACGCCCGTGGCGGTGGTAAAGGAAGAGCCTCGGCTTAAGATGATCTGGAACGGCAAGACCATTGTGGATATTTCCAGAGATTTCTTAAACTCCAACGGTGCGGAAAAGCATACGGACGTATCTGTTCCCTGCCCCGAGGTGGATTACTCCACAGGAAGAAAAAATACGGCGGAATGTTGGGAGGAAATGGTCTCCGACCTTAATATCTGCTCTCAAAAGGGACTGGTTCAGCGCTTTGACAGCACTATCGGCGCCGCCACCGTGCTTATGCCCTACAGCGGCAGAACGCAGCAGACACCCGTTCAAGCCATGGCGGCAAAGATCCCCGTGGAGGGCGGGAACACCAATACCGCTTCCGTTATGGGCTGGGGCTTTAATCCGGTTATCAGCTCTCAGTCTCCCTATCACGGCGCAATGCTGGCGGTTATCGAGAGCATAGGAAAGGTGGTGGCGGCAGGCGGTTCTTCAAAGAAATGCTGGCTCACCTTCCAAGAATACTTCGAGAGAACTCAGAATAACCCCGAGCGTTGGGGAAAGCCCCTTGCGGCGCTTTTGGGCGCATACAGGGCGCAGCTTGAGCTGTCCTGCGGAGCGATCGGAGGCAAGGACAGCATGAGCGGCACATTCGAGCATATAGACGTGCCCCCCACGCTGGTTTCCTTTGCGGTGTCCACCGCCAAGGCTAAAGACGTTATTTCTGCCGAATTTAAGATCCCCTACAGCAAGATAGGCTATATTGCCCCCGAATATGACGAAAACGGGCTTCCGAATTTTGAAAGCGTCAAATCCGTATTTTGCAAGGTCGAAGAGCTTATCAAAAACGAAAACGTAATTTCCGCATGGAGTATCACCGGCGGCGGCATAGCCGAGGGTATCTTCAAAATGACTCTCGGAAACCGAATCGGCGCAAGTCTCCAAGCCCTTTCCGACGACGAGCTTTTCACTCCCGTATACGGCGGATTTATACTTGAGATAGACCGGGAAGAGGATCTTGACGGAGTGAGAATCATCGGCGAAACCGTTCCCGAATACGAAATAAGCTGCGGCGATACCTTTTTGGATATTGCCAAATTGGAGGAGAAGTGGAACGGAAGGCTTGAGCCTATTTTCAAAAACACCACTCCCGCCGAGGCTGCTCCTGCCGCCGTCAGCTATACGGAGGGCTGTGAGATCATCTGTGCTCCCGCCAATAAGACCGCCAAGCCAAAGGTTCTTATCCCCGTATTCCCGGGTACCAACGGCGAATACGACATGGCGGACGCTTTTAACAGAAACGGCGGCGAAAGCGAGATTTTCGTTATCAGAAACTTAAATGCAAGGGCTATGGAGGAATCCGTAGCAAAATTTGCCGAGCTTATCGAACAGAGCCAAATGGTGGCGGTTCCCGGCGGCTTCAGCGGCGGCGACGAGCCCGAGGGCTCCGGTAAGTTTATCAACGCATTCTTCAGAAATCCCCGCATAAAGGACGCCGTCCACAATATGCTTTACAAGCGGGACGGACTTATGCTTGGCATTTGCAACGGCTTCCAAGCGCTGATTAAATTGGGGCTTGTTCCCTTCGGAGAGATCAAGCCTTTGACGGAGGAAAGCCCTACCCTTACATTTAATACAATCGGCAGACACCAGTCGCAGCTGGTCTACACCAAGATCTGCACCGATAAATCCCCTTGGCTTATGCACTGTAAAGTCGGTGAAACCTACACTGTACCTATTTCTCACGGCGAGGGACGTTTTGTGGCAAGCGAAGAGGTCATAAGAAAGCTGATCGAAAACGGACAGGTGGCTACGCAATACGTTGACCTAAAGGGAAATCCCACTATGGACTTGGCTTATAACCCCAACGGCTCTATGCACGCTATCGAGGGCATTATCTCCGCCGACGGGCGAGTGTTCGGCAAAATGGGTCACAGCGAGCGTATCAGCGACGAAAGATGTGCGGTCAATGTGGACGGCAACAAGCTTATGCCTATGTTTAAGGGCGGTGTGGATTACTTTAAATAAGGAGAAATATGTATAAGTTAAAGGAAGCAGAGCTTACTGAAGAGGAGAAAAAAGCTTTTAGGATAAAAATTTTTATTGCCCTTGCTTATTTTTCCTTATTCTTCCTCTATTTTATTTTAAGGGATGCTCTTCCCGCTAAAGGCAGAGCTTATCCTTATGTTTTTGCGGGGATAACCTTCGGTATAATTTTGTCGGTTTTGGCTTTTGCGTTTTTGTTTTTGTACGGTTTGCAAAAATGAAGCACCACAGGGTAATAGAAGGCTTTTGCATTTTATCCCTTGCCGCTGTATCTGTAATTTTTGTTTATTTAAGCGGAAGCTTTTTCAAGGATATTGCGGCGGGAACGGTAACGGAAACCACCGATCTGTATGAAGTAAGCTCGTATCCGAAAAACGCCGTTGATACAATCTATGAGCTTCAATTTGTCAGCAGCGGGGGAGAATATGTTTATATTGCTCTTCCTAAGGCTGCGGCGGAGGAATTGGGGGAAAATCCTGTTACGGGAGAAAGTGAGAAATTTAGCCAAATTCTTACCCTGCCCTATCATCGGAAGAAAATAACGGTGGAGTATTATCCCAATTCCAAGACCCTTGTCGGAGCGGAAATATCGGAATGATATTAGATCTAAGTACATAAAAACGGAGGGGACAAAATGAACTTCAAATTTAAGCTTTGGCTCGGATTTATGAAGAAGATCATATCAAAGGGGATAATTCCTTACCTGATCCTGATGTCGGCGGGGTATGCGTTTTATTTTCTTCGCATCACAACGGGAAGATATACCTTTGACCTGTTCACCGTCTGTGCTTTGCCTGTGGGCTTGGGGATTTGGTTTCTGTTAGTTTACATAATAGGTGCTTGCCAATATGTTTATAAAAACGGAGATTATACCCAAATATATGAAGAAAAAGGCTACTGCCGTGAGATGAAGGAAGCTTTTGAACAGCGTATAATTGTTGGGAAAAATCCCAATAATTTCTATCGCCTTTATCAAGCGGAAATTTATATGAGAATAGGCGAGCCGGAAAATGCTCTTTCCCTTTTGGCACAAATGCGCATTCCTCCCGAGGAGGACGTAAATTTTGCTTTATGTACCATGCTTTATATCCGTACCTATCTTTTAATGGGCAATACTCAAGCTGCAAGATATGTATGGGATTCAAACTATCTGTTCATACAAAGCTTTATCAACAGCAAAAAGAAAAGAAATCGGCAATTTATAAATGTACTTTGTTGGTGTCTTCCTGCCATTGAAGCCTCGGAGGGTGATTATGACGCTGCAAATGCGGCAATTGACAGATATTGCAATCCAAACAGCGTTGCTTCCGGAGAAATGGTTGATTTTGCCACACTCAGAGTTTATATTTATAATCAAACAGGCAACAAGGAATATGAGGAAAAGGCTGTTTCATATGCAAATGCTCTTATCCAAAAAACCAAGTTTGAATCGGAACGCCTAAGGATTACCGCCTGGCAGGATCTGGAGAAGGCGAGAAACGGAATAATCCCCATTTAACGAACTATATTAATTGCGATCAAATTACAGACATTTTTGCTGTCCATCGAAAATCAGTTTTATTTGGAGAATATAGCTTGATGCCGTACACAAAAAATAAAAGTAAGCTTTATGTGGGAATACTGATCGGGTTTATTGCCCTTATGGCAGCCGCAGGGACATTTCTGCTGCTGATTTATCCCTCGATCTATGAAAACGACTGCAAGACAAGAGTTTATGCGGATCTGGAAAGCAAGCTGGACTATGACGTGATGAGCTCCAATATTTGTATCGTTCAGTGCAGGAAAACCGACTTGGGGAGCGACACGGTGGAGTACACCTACTCGGCGGGAGCAAGCGGGGTAATTTACGAGAAAAAAGACGATAAATACTTTGCGCTGACCGCTTATCATGTTATCGAGGAAATGAACAACGTTCAGTTTATTGTTCAGCCCTACGGCTCGGTTTCCTTTGAGGAAGCCGGCAAAAACGCTGTCAGGGAGCTTTCGCTGATAGATTACTACAACAAATTCCCAAAGGGGAAGGTGGAATATTACGACAGGGAGTGGGATTTAGCCATTATCAGCTTTAATTCGGACAAGGATCTGGGGGTGCTGGATATTTCCTCGGATAATATTCGGGAAGGAGACAGGGTGGCCGTGATCGGCAATCCCGAAGGGACACGCTTTTCCAAAACCTACGGCAACATAACCTCCAACGTTATTACGGATTTTAAGGCAGAGGGCAGCGGAGTGGTCAACAAGGTGCAGTGCCACAGCGCATTTGTCGCCCCGGGAAGCAGCGGAGGTGCGGTTTTAAACGAAGATATGGAGATTGTGGGCATAAATATAGGCGGCGGAACAAATTTCAGGGGAAAATTCCAATACGGCGCAATGGTGCCTTGCAGTCAGGTGAGGTTTTTTGTGGGAGAGTCGAAAAAATACGTGTAATACCGATTTTCGGTCAAAGTATAAACATTTTCGCTGTCGATCGAAAAACAGTGCTTTGGGTGTAATTCATGATCAAGTCTATGACGGGATCATGAATTAGCATAAAATGCAAAATCACAAACCGATTTTACAAATACTATATTAAAAAGGAGCTTATATTTACAATGAAAATCAAGCAAGTAATATTTCCCGTTATTTTAACTGCGGCAATGATCATTACTTCCTCGTGTACCAAAAACGAACAGGGCAGCGTTTCGGCGAACGGTCAGGCAGAAAACACCTTGACCGAGGAAGCGGTCATAACGCCGACCGGTGCGTTTCAGGTGAGCGGAACAAAGCTTTACGACGCTAACGGCAGCGAATTTGTGATGAGAGGCGTAAATCACGCTCACGCATGGTTTCGCGACCAGCTCACAACCGCTCTTGACGGTATTGCGGACACCGGGGCTAACTGCGTCCGAGTGGTATTGGCAGACGGGGATAAATGGGAAAAGGTCGCCGCAGACGATGTGGAAAATATCATACAGGAATGTGAGAAAAGAAAGCTGGTGGCGATACTGGAGGTGCACGACGCAACCTTCGGTTCGGCAGGAGACGATTTCACCCCCTTGGACAAGGCGGCGGACTACTGGGCAGAGCTTAAGGACACAGTTAACAGCCATACGGATACGGTTATCGTAAATATTGCCAACGAATGGCATAACGGAGGCTGGAGCAAGTCGGACGAATGGGCTGACGGCTACAAAAAGGTCATACCAAAGCTTCGGGAGGCAGGAATAGAAAACACTCTTATGGTGGACTGCGACGGCAACGGTCAATACCCTCAGAGCCTTTTTGACTATGCCGAGGAAATTTTTGACTGCGATCCCCTTAAGAACACCATGTTCTCGATCCATATGTACGAATATTCAGGCAAGGACAAAAAAACCATTAAAAATAACATTGACAGGGTACTGGACAAGAACCTTTGCCTTGTAATAGGGGAATTCGGTTTTAAGCACACAAACGGAGATGTGGACGAGCAGTATATTATGGAGTACTGCACCGAGAAAAACGTGGGCTATATAGGCTGGTCCTGGAAGGGCAACGGAGGCGGCGTGGAATACTTGGATATTGCCGTCGATTGGGACGGATCAACCCTTTCATCGGACTGGGGAGAGATTTTGGTGAACGATCCCAACGGCATTAAGGCTACCTCGGAGATCTGCTCGGTGTTTGAGTGATTTTGACTGATTATGATCAATAAAAAACTGCCGCTTATTTAGCGGTAGTCCAGACTGTCGAAAAAGTCCAAGCTTATAAATTTCGGAGGGAAAAGAGGCTTGGAGAAAAACCGTCAGGGTTTTTCTCCAAATTGCGATCAAGCCTTAAAATCGAGGCAGAGCAAGGCTCTGCCCGATTTTCGCATTTGGCGGCAAGCCGCCAAGCTGAACTGCCGCTTATTTAGTGGCAGTTTTTTAGTATGTATTGTTATACTATAATAAATAAGTTAATACAAGTACATAAGAAATTATTTTTGATCAAATTGCACTTTAAAGAGTTATTGAAGCAAAATCGAATCTGTCAAGTTTTATTTTCAACGAATTATCCATTAACAATTTGTTAAAATTGCATAAAAATTATTTTTGATATTGCAATATTACCAACAATATGTTATACTGTACTCAATAAGAATAAGTTATTTACTTAAAATAGTTCAGGAGCAAGTTTTTTTCGGTATCGTCAAGCTCTCTGCTCCAAGGAGCTCTGCCTTCTCTATCAACTCCCCATTCGGAAAAACGGGCTGTTTTGTCCCGATCTGTATCGTTCCATTTGTTAAAGCCCTCCCTTGAAATATGTTTTCCGTAGCGGCAATGAATAAACGACGCTTTTCCGTAATCTCTCCAAGGGCGCGCTAAAAATACGGTATTTTCCGCAACTTTTTCTTCACAGGTAAAATCACATTCATTAAAAACAAATCCGATTTTCTGCGACAGAGAATGAGCGGGGGCGGCAACGTAACCGTGACCTCTTACATCAAAAACGGATCGCACCTCGCATTTTTCAAATAATGCGTCACCGCATCCGAAAATAAAATCTACATTCCCGGCAATATAGCAATTCCTAAAAATCTGGCGCTGATAATTTCCACCTCGCAGCTCTTCCTTTAAAAAGCCTTCGTATCTTTCGATAAGATCGGGAGGGAGAGGGCCGCAAAAAACCGTATCTTGAGTGGAAATAAATCTGCAATTCTCAGCACGGAAATCATCTCCGTAAACGGTTAATGCTACCTCTTGCCCTTTTTCTTCGGGCTTGTTGGAATCGTTTACAACAGACAGATCCTTCATTGTGACTCCGTTTGCCAAAACCGCTGCGGTGTAGGTGCGGAAGGTGTTTAGCTCAACTCCCTTCGGATCTAATTTCTTGGCGTAGTCTCCCCATACGATCACGGTTTTTTCGGGAGCTTCACCTACAAATTCCACGGTGGGGGTCTTTATCTCGATCTTCTCCCTGTAAACCCCCTCGGACAGCAGAATGCGGGTGCCCGGCTCAAGACGCTGCAAAATTTCGGACAGCTTGTCCTTTGGCGTAACTTTTACTGTTTTCATTTTAAAGCTCCTTTACATAAAGCAATTTTTACTTAATATATTATATAATTTATCTCATAATTTTACAATACATCAAATAAAATTTTCTACGGGTATTTTTCATGAATCTTACGTTTAAGCAATACAGAGCAATAGACCTTACCATTTTGTCGGTGGTTTTGGCAGTGTGCGAATTTCTTACCGCAAAGGCTGCTACGGCTTGGTTTCCCGGTCAGCTTTATGCGCTTTCCCCGACTGTCACCGTGGTTTGTATCGTTATGATGCGCTGGAACGGCTATGCTGCTATCCATGCGGCGTTGGGAGGATTGATCTTTTGCCTTACGTCGGGCGCTAACGAAAAACAGATCTTGATCTATTGCGTCGGAAATTGCTTCGGCTTGGCAGCTCTGACGCTGTTTAAGGTCTTCGGCAAAAAGAAAATAAAGGATAAATTCGGTTTTACCGTACTGTTTACTTTGGCGGCATTTGTTGGCACGCAGCTGGGCAGATGGCTTGTGGGTCTTTTGCTGGGCGGCTCTCCCGATACAATAATAGTATTTCTTACCACCGATTCTCTTTCACTGCTTTTTGCGATAGTGGTAGTTCTTATTTCCCGAAAAGCGGACGGACTTTTCGAGGATCAGAAGGAGTACCTTGTCCGCATGCAGGCGGAGCGCAAAAGAAAAGAAGCGGAAGATTACTACAACGGCTAAAAATTCATTTTAGGAGGTTTCAAGAATGCAACTAAACGTTTCCGATTACCTGATCTTTGATGAAGAAAGCGGGGTCTACATCGAAAATCCGGAACAGATCGTTCGAGATGATGTGGAAAAGCACCATTGGAAGAACGTTCTGAAAACAGTGCTGAAGGACTGGCGGCTTTATGTTATGCTTATCCCGATGATACTGGTATTCTTGTTCTGGCGTTATTTCCCCATGTATGAGCTGTTAGGCTGCTTTAAGCTTTCGGACGTCATCAAACCCGTCTCGGAGCAGTTTTATGTCGGATTTTCCAACTTTAAAACTCTTCTGACTTCAAACGCCGAATTTTGGAGAGCCTTCCGCAATACGTTCCTGCTCAGCTTCTACGGACTTTTGTTCGGCTTCCCGACGCCGATCATCATTGCGCTGTTCTTCAACGAGATCCGCTCCAATATTTGCCGCAGCGTATATCAGGTTCTTACATATCTTCCTAAATTCATGTCAACGGTTGTTATGACCTCGTTGGTTATGATGCTCGTTAAGCAGGGCTCCACCTTCTCCGGCACAGGTATTCTTTCTCAGCTTCTCGAGCAGGTTGGCTTCATCAGCAGTGAAACAGCCAACGGCGGTCTTCTCAACGATCCGTCCTTCTTCAGAGCCATTTATCAGATAAGCGGTATTTGGGAAACCGCAGGCTATGACAGTATCGTATTCTTTGCGGCTATAATCGCAATTTCACCTACAAGCTACGAGGCGGCTCAGATAGACGGCGCAGGCAAGATGGCGCAGATGAGATACGTTGTTATCCCCTGCATACTGTCCACTATCGTAATCATGCTCATCACGAGAATCGGCTCGCTGCTCAACATCGGCTACGAAAAGGTTCTGCTTCTTTACAACTCAAATACCTATGTGACCGCAGACGTAGTTTCCACCTTTGCGGCGAGAACAGGTATCGAGGGTGCTGCCAAGGGTTTGGCGTCCGCTGCGGAAATGCTGAACAACGTAATCGGCATGCTGCTGGTTATCGGTGCAAATACCATTTCCCGAAAAGCGTCCGACGTATCGCTGTATTGATATGCATTGTATTGATATGCATTAATAATAGTAAAGGAATAAGAGGCTGTTATGAAAAGAAAACTCGAAATTTCCGAGCTTATATTTAAAATCATAAGCTACACCTTATTGACAATATTTGCTCTTTGCTGCTTGTACCCTTTCCTGTATGCAATTTCCGCATCGATCAGCGGAAGACATGCGGTAGAGTACAACGAGGTTGTACTGTTCCCCAAGGACATTCAATTCCAGGCATTCTCCACAATGTTCAACGACAATATGTTTTGGAACTCCTACACAAATACCCTTTTCCTTACCTTCTACGGTACGATTTGGGCGTTGGGGATCTCTCTGTTCGGCGCTTACGCTCTTTCCAAAAAGCGTTTGCTGTTCCGCAAGGGCTTCAACTTCTTCTTGGTATTTACAATGTGGTTCAGCGCAGGTCTTGTACCTCAGTATTTGAACTATTTGGATACGCAAAAGGTATTTAACGCCGTCGGCATTACCGATGACAAATGGCTGATCGTTATTGCCATGGGTATGGCGGCAATGAACATCATACTGCTGAGAAACTCCTTTGAAGGCGTTCCCTCCGAAATAGAGGAGGCCGCCATTGTGGACGGAGCCACGGAAATGCAGGTTTTGTGGCGGGTCTACGTACCGATGAGCAAATCAATAATCGCCACGGTAGCGCTGTTCTTCGGAATATCCCGTTGGAACGGTTACTATTGGGCAAGACAGATGATCTCCAACGGCAACGAGCGCCCTTTGCAGGTATTTATCAGACTTAAGTTAGAGCAATTCCAAGATCCCGAGCAGATGACAAACTGGTCAGAGCCTTATGCTTCCGACTCGATAATCTATGCTCTTATCGTTTGCTCCATCGTACCTATCCTTATTATTTATCCCTTTATCCAAAAGTATTTCGCCAAGGGCGTTAACGTAGGCGGCGTAAAGGAATAATAAGTTATTTTACAGCTATCAATCGTTTTAACGATTGACATAGAACAAAATGACAACAAAAAACAAATCCTTAAAGGAGGACAAAAATGAAAAAGATCAAACTTGCGGCATCACTGGTAGCAGTATCAGTTGCTGCAACCGCATTGTTGTCGGGCTGTGCTACAGTACCCGAAACACCCAGCAATGACGGAACACAAACCACTCCCAAGGCAGAAAGCCCCGCTACCACAAATGCAGGGGACAACACAAATACCGATGACAACCAAGGCGGCACTCAGGAAGCAACCGCTCTTCAGTACGATTCCGGAACAGTTCTGCGTATGGCAACAGGATATAACAGCGCAGATACCGGTCTTTCCATGGACCCCGAGATCGCAGGCGAAGGCATTAAGCTGGCAGACGGCAATACCTATAACGCAGGCGACTTAAAGCCTACATGGGTAGAGGTCGAAAACAGACTGGACATCAAGATCGACGACAAATATCAGGGCAACAGCGCTTCCAACGAGTTCGACTACTGGAGAGAGCAGCTGGATCAGGTCGATATTGTCAGCGGTACTGCCACAAAGCTTACCGAAGCAGGCAACAACGGCTTGGTAGTTAACCTTGCGGATCATTTGGACGAAATGCCCAACTTCAAGGCTTATCTCGAAGCCAACCCCATCGTTCGCATCTCCATTACAGGTGACACCGACACAGGCTCCATCTTCTTCTCCCCTTACTTTGACGGTGTAAACGACATCGAGCGTATGCCTCTTATGAGAGCTGACTGGGTAGTAAAGCTCCTTGACGGCGACGGCGCATTTGAAGCTGCAAGCAGCGGCACAACCGCTACTCCCGCTTACCAGCCTTATATGCCCACAAGCGGCAGCGTATCGATAGACGTTGTTAAGCTTGACGGCAGCGGCACAGAAACCGTTACCAAGAATTACGACAAGGCAGGCAACATTGTTGCTAAGATGAACGAAGCAGGCGCTATCAGCGGTGTTGAAGCAGTTAATATGCTCCGCACCTACATTGACGAAGCTTATGACGGATACTACGGCACAACCCGTTCCAACCTCTTTATAGGTCAGAACGCCGCTTGGGACGCTGACGAGCTTGTAGCTCTTCTGCGCTGCGTAGTTGCCAACTCTCAGACACTTAACGGCACAGACACCGTTCAGGGTATATTCTCCCGCGAAGACAACAACAACCAGAGAAAAGTTGACATTATGCGTTTTGCAGCTCATCTCTTCGGCGTTCGCGGTCTTGAATCCAGATCCGACTATCTCTATGTCGGCACTGACAACAAGCTCCATGACGCTCGTATGGAAGAAGACGCATACATCGCTATGGAAAGAATGAACAATATGGCTAAGGAAGGTCTTATCTCCACAAACTTCCTGAATAACGCAGAGGCTAAGTCCGACCAGTATCTCGAAACCGACACCGGCTTTATGAGCTACGACTACAACCAGACCCAGACCGCTTACAACGAAACCAAGCTGAACAAGGACAAAGAAGGCAATCCTACAGATGAAGGCGAAAAGTACATCGCAGCTATGGTTCCCGTTGCTCTCTGGCATGACGGTTCAAACGCTGACGGCGTTTACATGAGATTTACCGAGTCTTGGCGTTCCGTTAAGACCGACGGTTGGGGAATCTCCGTAGCAGGCACCGCAAGCGATCCCAACAAGCTCAACGCAGCTCTCGCACTTATCGACTACGCTTACAGCGAAGCAGGTCAGATCCTTATGTCCTACGGTCCCGACGCATTCATCAAGACCAACAGCGACGGCAGCTATGTAACCTTTGAATTCAACGGCAAGGAAATGCCCGTTATCTCGGACGAAACCTACAAGGAGCTTTGGGATAAGGCAAACGGCAACTACACCAACTATGCCCGTAAGTATCTCGGTTCCACTCTGAGCTTCGCAAAGAGCCAGGCATTCGAGTATCAGTGCACACAGGTAGTAGGCAAGGAAGGTGCAGCTAACATCTCCAAGGCTATCGCACTCGGCACCATCAAGCACCCCGAGCTGGACGTAGCAAGCAATGCATGGTACACCTCCGTTCCCACCGTACTTCCTAACTACAAGACCGAAAACGATGAGATCAACACCTACGATAAGCTCGGTTCAAAGGGTATGTTCAGCACCAGCAGCAGCACCAAGGAAGCCGCTGAAAATCTCTTTGTCAATATAATCGTCGGCGGATACTCGGGTGAAGGTACTTCTTCCCGCGAGGAAACCATCAAGACTGTTTCCGATTCTTGGGGCGCTACTCAGGTTATTTCACTGCGCAACGACGCTTGGGACAGACTCCTTGAATACTACAAGTCCATCAGCTGATTTTAACCGATTTTCACAGAAACGTTCTCTGAAAGAAACACAAAAACTATTGCGCATTGTAATGTAAAGCCGATCAACGGTTTTTCGGAATAATGTAAAATCCTATTTATGTTAACTCGGAGGGGGGGACCTCCCCCTTCCGATTAAACATAAAGGAAGAGGGCTTTTATGTATAAGAAACAATTAACTTTTCAGAAAATAGTTTGTTTTGCTATGCTGGCTATGTCGGCTATAGTATTTCTTTACTCTTTGGGAATAATGACGGATCTTTACGATACGTTGTATTACACAATGCCTAATCCCAACAATATTTACAACTCTAAGGTGGAGGGCTCTGCCATCTATTATGAGATGCAGACTTTTAACGGCTTGTTCACCAATCTTTCTATCGGAATGATAATTGTATCCTTGTTCTTGTTTGTAACCTGCACACATTCGCGCAGAAAATATTATATCGGAAACTATATCGCAGTCGTTCTTTCCGCCATATACAATATCTTTATCAGCGTATGGTCAATTTACCATATCGACTATTACAAGGCAAGATATTTACAGGTAGATTTCGCTGCGTTAAAGGAATTTTGGGAAAACAGAGGTCAGCCTCAGGTTTACACCGATTCCACATTTTGGTTTGACATAAGCTATGTGATTTTCGGTTTGCTTTTATTCGTCACACTTCTGCTTATCGCCAATACAATTTTGAAAGTTATTATGATGAAAGAAGAAAAGCGCCTCATCGGCAGCAGAAAGGACGTGAAGGCATGAATTCAAGCAGCATCGCCAATATCAAAAAGGATCGCCTGCGCTACTCCAAAAACAAGCTTTCCGCAAATTTAACGATCCTTTCAATCGTATTTAATGCCCTTTATTTCATCAGTATCTATAAATCGGACGTGGGTTCGTATTATTACACCTATCTTATAGGCATATCGATAGTTTACAACCTTTTGTTTATGCTTATTTCCTTTCTTGCCTCCGAAGGAGTTAAAAGCTATAAGATAAACTATAGCTTTGTTCTGCTGGCTTTGGGGATCGGGCAGATAATCCGCATTTTTATAATGCCCGTGAATGCGCACAATGCCGTTGTTACCTTAAGCCAGGAAGCACAGCAGGTAATGCATGACGGACAATTTTACAGAGTTTGTTTCTACCTTATTGCTTCTGCTGCGCTCAGCATTTTAGCAGGAATAACCGCTTTTGTTAAAACCCGCACATTAAAAAGCTACGAAGCGGAGATCGAAGAAATGACAAGGGGAGCAAGCCATGAGTAATCTTAAATTAGAGCATATCGACAAAATTTACGACAATAAGGTTCAAGCGGTTTTTGATTTTAACCTTGATGTTAAGGACGGCGAGCTTATAGTTCTTGTAGGTCCTTCCGGCTGCGGAAAGTCCACTACGCTGCGCATGGTTGCGGGGTTGGAGGATATTTCGGCAGGTAAGCTTATAATCGACGGCAAGGACGTTACGACAATGCCGCCCAAGGATCGTGATATTGCCATGGTTTTCCAAAACTATGCTCTTTACGGTCATATGACGATCTACGAAAATATGGCATTTTCTCTTAACCTGAGAAAAGAAAACAAAAACGAGATCCACCAAAAGGTTTTGGCGGCAGCGGAAATATTGGGACTTACCGATCAGCTGAACAAAAAGCCCAATCAGCTTTCGGGCGGTCAGCGCCAAAGAGTTGCCATGGGACGCGCTATCGTGCGCACGCCCAAGGTATTCCTTTTCGACGAGCCTCTTTCCAACCTTGACGCTAAGCTGAGAGGCGCTACAAGACGCGAGATCCTGCTGCTTCACAAAAGGCTTAACGCCACAATGATCTATGTAACCCACGACCAAACGGAAGCACTGACCCTTGCAGACAGGATCGTTTGCATGTCCATGGGCTACGTTCAGCAGATCGGCACTCCCTTGGAGCTGTACGATACGCCCGCTAACCTCTTCGTTGCCGGATTTATAGGACTTCCTCCCATGAATTTCTTCGACGTTGAGGTAAAGAACGGACAGCTGATTTGCGAAAGCTTCGTCTTGAACCTTACAACAGAAGAAAAAGAATTGCTTAAGTCTTATGAGAACAAAACCGTTACGTTTGGAGTAAGACCCGAGAATATCGTCGAAGGCGGCGATATTGAAGTTCAGGTCTATTCAAACGAAAACTTGGGTCAAACCACATTGGTAAACGGTATGGTCAAAAATCACAGAATCACCTGTAAATTCCGCGACTGGTGCAACTACAAAACAGGCGATACGGTCAAGGTTTCCTTTACTCGAAAGCATTTCTTCGACAAGGAAACCACCAATGCCATAAGATGATAGAAGGAGAACAAAGCTTATGAGTAAAAATCAAACGTCTGCTGCACCGAAAAAAGGATTTAAGGAATTTATCCGTAAATTCATCGTTTCATTAAAACGCAGCCCGCACAATATTGCGATGGTTGCTTTAGCCGTAGCGTTCCTTGTTTATTCACTTAATCTGACCTCTATTTCAAATACAACAGCAAGAGTTAACTCTCCCAATATGGGACAATGCGAATTTGCTGCAATGCTGTTCTCTATTCTTGCCTTTGTATGCATGCTCAGAGCCTTTCCTAAAAGACAGAAGGCAAACAAGATAATGCTGACCCTGCTTTTCATCATGCTGATAGGGCTGGTAGCGGTCGATTGCGTATATATCCTGAGAATCAATCAGGCAATGCTGCGCACCGAAAACCCCTTGGTTATCACCCCCGAGCTTGCGTATATTGCCATTGCAAACAACGCTATCGTCGCACATATCGTATGTGTAGGAATATGTGCGCTTTTGTTAGCAACCCTGCCCCTTTACGGAAAGCTTTTGAAGAAGATCAACACCTCTATTGACGTTGAAGGCAACGGCGAAATGGAAGTTATTGATATTTCCGGCGAGGACTGATATTTTAGGACAAATCTGAAAATTGCTTTTCGGACAGTCCTTGTACTAATCATGATCTGCGTATCGGTTAGTATTAATCCAACGAAAGCAACATCAGTCATAAAAAGACTTATGTTGCTTTCTCTGTAAAAAAGGAAAATATGTCGAAAAAAAATAAAAAACACAGCGAAAAAGCGACAGCGGAAAACTATTACAACCTTAAAACGGAAGCGATAGATAAGCTGGTCAACGCAAAAAATGCGCCCCCGGTTTCCGACGAGGAAATCGAAAAGTATACAAGACGGCATAAGCTGCGTATCCCCACCTGGTTTAAGATAGTGTTCATCAAATTTTGGTTCAGCGGAGCTGTCTGCTATTTCTTCCTGTGGGGATTGGGACTGTATATCTCGGGGCTGGATCTTATGGCGGTTCTCGCCATTGGCTTGGGCGTTACCATGGATCTTATGGTAAATCATGCATTACGTCATTTTGAGCCGCAAAAGGGAGCGTTTGACAAGTGGATGATGATCCCCTGCAATAAATTCTGGACCATATTTTTGAATGTGATCTATGCGGCGGTGCTCCTGTTCTTTGTCGTTCAGACCTACAATGTGATAAATATCATATTTACGGGAAGTACGGCGGATAATGCGGAAACGGTGGCTGTAGGCGTAGAGCCGTTTTTGTTCGGTCTATTGTTTATGGGCTACGATATGCTGTTTATCACCATAAAAAATACCGTCATCAAGGTATTTAAGGACGCAGAAAAAAAGGTAAGCAGCGGAAAATAAGGCTTCGCAATGAGGAATACTGAAAGGAAAAATCACGGCAATGATAAGCGTATTGTATGCAGGTGCGGTTTCCGCCTGCTTTGAGCTGGATAACGGCTCGCCCTACTACAGTGAAAATGAATACACGGTTTTGCTGAACGGAAAAGAAGTGCTGAAAGGCCGCACCAATGTTTTCTCCCTCTTTTCTCTCAAGCCGAATACGGAGTATAAGCTCGAGGTAAGCGGACAGCCTGAAAAGATCTTTACCACCGCCAAGGAAAAATGTGCGGTAAATGTCAGGGATTTCGGCGCCGTAGGCGACGGAGAGCATGACGATACGGTAAATATCCAAACGGCTATAAGCTGTCTGCCCGCAGGCGGAAGGCTGTTCTTCCCCGAGGGCAAATACAGCACTGCGCCCCTTACGTTAAAGAGCCACATAGTTATCGAGCTTGCCGAAAATGCGGTTTTACTGGGAAGTACCGACACAAGCCGCTATCCCGTTATTCCCGGGGCACTTGCGGATATTGAAACTGGCGAAGCGGTGGAGTTCGGCACTTGGGAGGGCAATTCCATTCCGATGCATCAGGCTCTGCTGTTTGCGGAGTACGCCGAGGATATTCAGATAGTGGGAAAGGGCGTTATTGACGGCAACGCTCAAAACAGCCGGTGGTGGATAAACGTTAAGGAGCGTGAAACAGGCAGACCCAGAATTTTTTTCACCAACCGCTGCAAAAACATCGTTATGCACGGGGTGACCGTTCAAAATGCGGCTTCCTGGCAGCTTCACCCTTATTTCTCGGAAAATCTCGATTTTTTGGACGTATCGGTAAATGCGCCCAAGAACAGCCCCAATACCGACGCACTTGATCCCGAGGCTTGTGACAGGGTCAATATAATCGGCTGCCGGTTCAGCGTCGGCGACGACTGTATAGCGATCAAATCGGGCAAGATCGAGGTAGGCAAAAAATACAAAACTCCCGCAAATCATCACACTATCAGAAACTGCCTTATGCAGTTCGGTCACGGTGCGATTACCTTGGGCAGCGAAATGGCGGGCGGGGTCAAAAATCTTACCGTCAACCGCTGCATCTTCAATCATACCGACAGAGGGCTGCGCATTAAAACCCGCAGAGGAAGAGGAAAAGACGCAATTATCGACGGAGTTCTTTTTGAAAACATCAAGATGGACGGCGTGCTTACTCCGATAGTTATAAATATGTGGTATAACTGCTGCGACCCCGACCGTTACTCGGAATACAACACCGTTAGGGATAAGCTGCCGGTGGACGACAGAACGCCTTATCTCGGCAAATTCACCTTTAGGGATATGATATGCGAAAACTGTCAGGTGGCAGCCTGCTACTGCGACGGGC
>JAMPBF010000025.1 GCA_023666805.1 Bacillota bacterium | reverse complement strand
CCGATACCGAGCTATTAGCTCCTCCGAAGGCGTCAAGAGAGGTCAGAGGCGTATTATACGACGACGATAACGGTAAAGACGTTAGTATAGAATATTCCCTTATGCTGAGCAAGGATTTTGTAGAAAGCAAAACCAATGCAGGTGAAATAGATTATTTAGCCGTGTATGCGCCGCAATGTGACGACGAATTTTGTGCTTATGATTTGGGGCAGGCTGATTTTATGATTTCAAGCGCACCCGAAAACGAGATTTATTATATGATAGAAGAGTTTAAACATTCAGGCGTTCCCGACGGTGTTTACAGCTTTGAAAGAGTTGATGATATGGGCTCAAGAGTTTATTTCAAGGCTTGTGCCTTTATCAGAGGGTTGGTATTTTATTTTTATGCCATTGACAGAGGAATCACATATAATAACAATTATATCGGTATTAGCTATGATGAAAAGCTGCGGGGCAGTGCATTGGAGAAAAAGCTGATGGGTGAATTGGACGAGGCGGTAAGGAGTTATAAGGAAATAGCGATCGATACTATTTAAACATTTTAGCCTCTTTAAAAATAACAGTTTTAGTAAAAGGATTATAAACAATCCCTTGGCATCCCTCTCCGAAAAAAGCATATTCGCTTTGATTTATAAGGGGAATGAAAACGGCATTTTCGACTATCATTTTTTCTCCCTTATAGTACATATCTGCGCTTTCTTTGACTGTTGCAGCATTCTCTGCTCCTGACAGCAATTGGTCAAAATCACTGTTGCTGTAGCCGGAATAATTGCTGCTTCCTGTAGTGGAGAAAGCGGAAAGATATGATGAAGGATTGTTTGAGCCTCCGGAAATATCCGCTATGATAAAGTCAAATTTTCCGTTTTTTAATACAGTCTCATATTCGTTTTGGGAAAGTCTTTTTACATTGCAGTAGAATTGAAGCTCCGACTGCCATTGCTGAGATATATCCGAAATGTAGTTGTAAATAGTATCGTCATCGGGTACATAAAGAGTTAGCCCCGACCATATTGCTTTGTCAACAGTTTTCAATGCATCGGACATATTGCCGGAAGCCATATTTTCATTGTATGGGAGTATACAGTCTTTTGCGATTATACTGCGATAGCTTGATTCGCCTATATTGATCGATGTCGGGATTATTCCTTCCGCTTCATTATATCCTATCTCGTTAATTTCCGCCTTATTTCTTTGAATGCTGTATGCCAACGCTTTTCTTACACTGCTGTTTCGGAACGCCTTGCTTTTTGTATTGAACATTATGCCCCAAACCTTATTTTCACTTTCACTGTACTCATAGCCCTTGTTCAAAAGCTCTACCGCCTCCGAACCCGAGGTTATGTATACATGGCTTTGTTCGTTTAAAAAATTTAGGTGACTGTCCTCCTCTTCGATAAAAAAATTTAAGCTGTAGGGTGCGATCTCATTATTTGCGTTATTTTTTTTGTTAATGCGCATGATTATGTTATTGTTATCACTGCTCCATTGATCATAATTCCATCTGAATATATAAAAAGGACCGTTTGAAGCAACGGAATCGGCATACAAGCCGTATTTTCCGCTGGTGCTGCTGTAAAACTTTTCATTGCACGGCATCGCCGGAGCAGTGGTAAGCAAAACGGGGAAGGACGGATTGGGATTTTCCAATGTGATTATAAGCTTATAATCATTTTCCGCCTTAACGCCTAATTGATCAACATCGGAAATATATCCTTTGTTAATGCTTTCGGCGTTTTTTATGCAGAAAAAATCTCCAGCGGTTTTCGATTTTGTGGCGGGTTTGAAAAGCCGCTGAAAAGCAAAAACAAAATCATTTGCAGTGCAATTTGCTTCAAAATCGTTTCCGTCATACCAATAAACGTCCTTTCGCAAATCAAAGGAATACGTTAAGCCGTCGTCGCTGACGGTGTAATTTTCGGCGACCGCATTTTGGATATTTCCGTCTTTGTCTATTTTCAGCAAGCCTTCAAACATATTTGCGATTATTTCATAAGAGGAGCTGTCGTTTGCCGTTTGAGGGTCAAGAGTTCTGGGATTGTTGGGAATGTCATATTTAAAAATATAACCTGTTCCGTCATCCTTTGAACAGCCCGCAGAAGTGACAGCGGCGGAAAAAATCAGCAATAAAGCCGCCGCAGCCTTGATTGTCGCTTTAAATTTCAACTTCTACCGCTCTCCCTTGCTTGATACTTTCCTGTACATCTATAGTACGTTGATTTTTGCTGCCTTTATATTTAAGCTCAAGGCTTCGCTGTGCCAAAATAAATTTTCCGTCTATTATTATATCCAAAAGAGATAAAAACTTTTCCGTGCTTTTGTCGTTTTGCGCCATTTCAAGAAGCTGTTCAAAGGTATAACCCGTGTAACACATAAGATGATAACCCATAGGCTTTAGCCTATCTGCCAAATATGCGCAGGCTTCCGACTGGCAAAACGGATCACCGCCCGAAAAGGTCACGCCTGTTGTCATTTTGTTTTGTATGATTTTTTCGATTATTTTGTCGCAGTCGGCGTATCTGCCGCCGTTAAAATCGTGTGTTTGGGGATTATGACAGCCCTCGCATTTATGAGGACAGCCCTGTGTAAAAATTGTAAACCGAAATCCCGGACCGTCTACTATCGAATCTGCAACCAAGCCTGCAAGTTTAATTTTCATTTCCTGATTCCTTTTAGTGATTTTCTTTTTATAAGTATACTCTGTAAGATGAATAAAGTCAATTACAAAATGGTTACAATTTTCTTACAATTTGGAAACGGCTATAGCTTAACTGAAACCGAGGCGATTATTTTCCCTATTAACGTGCATATCATGAATGCCGCTAAGTTGGTTACCACAATGCATGCCCCGGTGGGAACGGGAAGATAAAATGTAACAAAAAGACCTATGATAAAACAGGAAACGGAAATTGCGACGGAAAAAAGCGTAACGCCCCGATAGCTTTTACAAATCCTCATTGCGCTTAAGGAAGGGAAGATTATAAGCCCGGAAATCAACAGCGCACCCATAAGCCGCATGCCTACAACAATTACAACGGCCGTAAGGACAGCAATAAGCCCGTTGTATAAGCCCGTCGTTATCCCGGTGGCTTTGGAAAAGCTTTCATCAAAGGTGACTGCAAAAATTTTGTTGTAAAACAGGACATAGAGAACGATAACGGTTAGGGAGGAAACCACGCTTAAAATTACATCTTCGGTTTGCAGCGCTAAAATACTGCCGAACATATAGCTGTTTACGTCGATATTTACCTCAAAAACCGACACTACTATCATACCGACAGACAGTGCGCTGCAAGAAATTATGGCGATCAAAGCATCGCCCTTAAGCTTGCTGTTTTGACTTAATCTTAAAAGAAAAAATGCGGCGATTATTACAACAGGTATCGCAACATTAAGCGGAGCAAGGTTTAATGCCGCAGCAACCGCCAGTGCTCCGTACCCTACATGGCTCAAGCCGTCGCCGATCATGGAATATCGCTTTAAAACAAGACTTGTTCCCAGCAGAGAGGCGCAAAGAGACACCAGTATTCCTACCGTCAGGGCTCTTATAATAAAATCAAAGGAAAGCATTTCAGCAAGAATATCCAAGGCTGTCTCCTCCGTTAATCATTTTTTTGTAATAGTCTGTTTTCATGTACTCCTCTGTTGTGCCGAAAAAAGCTGATTTTGAGGAAATGTGAAGGATTTTGTTGGCGTGCTTCAGGGAATTGGAAATATCATGAGAAATCATTATAATGGTCACATGATGAACCTTGTTCAAATGACCGATCAAGTCATACATTTCGGCTGTCACCACTGCGTCGAGACCGGTCACGGGCTCGTCCAACAAAAGCAGCTTATCCGTGGCGCACAGGGCTCTTGCTATCAGCACTCGCTGCTGCTGTCCTCCGGAAAGATCGCGGAAGCTTTTTCTTTCTATATCCTCCAAATGCAAATGATGTATACATTTTAAAGCGCTTTTCTTTTGCTCCTTGGAATAAAACGGGCTGAATTTATTTGCTCCCAAGCAGCCCGATAAGACCACTTCCTTTACGGTAGCGGGGAAATCCTTTTGGATTGCGTTTTGCTGAGGTAAATATCCTATTTGTCTCGGAGTGATTTCGTTAAAGGAGATTTGTCCCGAGGAAGGGGATTTAAGTCCCAAAAGTCCTTTTACAAGGGTGCTTTTTCCGGAACCGTTTTCTCCCAATATCAGCATATAATCGCCCTCTTCCAAAGAAAACGAAACGTTGTTGAAAGCGCTGACGCCCTCATAGGACATTGTAAGGTTTTTACATTCGATCAGATTCAATTTCAAGTCCTCTTTTCAAGTTTTCAAGATTTTGCTTCATCAAGTCCGTATAGGTTATTCCGTTTTCAAAATCGCTTTTTGAAACCGTGTGGCATGAATGAAAAAGTAACGGTTCGGCGCCGGTTTCTTCGGAAATCGTGTCGGCGATTTTTCTTGCGCTGAATTCAATGTAATATACCGCAGGCAGCTTTTCTTCTTTAATCTTATTGATAAGAAACATCATATTTTTTGCACTGACGTCGGATTCCGTACTGCAACCGGGAAAAGCGGCGTAATATTCAAGGCCGTAATCTTCAAATAAATATCTGAACGGAAAGCGGTCGCCGAAAATAAGGGTATTTTTTTTGGCTTGTTTTACCGCATTTTCATATTCCGAATCCAAGCTGTCAAGCTCATTCAAGAAATCGTTTAAATTACCTCTAAAATATTTTTCATTGTTTTTGTCCTTTGAAATCATTGCATTTCCGATTTCCGAGGCTATTTTTTTTGCATTTTTCAGCGAAGTCCACACATGTTCATCGTATTCGAGCTCGTCTTCCTCTTCCGTGCTGATTTTTTCCTTCATGCCCTCCGTGATCTCCTCCTCTACCGCATCGACGCACTCGATCATTTTAATTACGGTTATATTTTCGGTATCTATGGAGCTTAAAATAACATTTGACCAAACGTCTGACTTTCCGCCTGTGCAGATAAATATATCACAGTTTTTTACAGCGATTATATCCTGCGGAGTAGGCTCGTAGGAATGGCTTTCGCCTCCCGGACTTACCAGCATTTTAAGAGAGATCTTATTCTCGCCGATTTTTCTCGCAAAATCATATTGGGGGAAAATGGTGGCGACTATTTTTAATTCGTCTTCGTCGTCGGTATAAGCATTGTCGGAGCAAGACGAAAAACAAAGCAGAGTGAGTATTGCCGCAATAAAAAGGCAAGCTTTTTTCTTATTCATGGCGGCATTCCTCACAAATTCCGTACAGTACCGTTTTCGTGTTGTCCACCACAAAGCTGTGATGCTTTAAAATATGCTGTTCAAGATCGGAGATATAGTCACATTCAAGATGGATCAGCTTTCCGCACTCTACGCATTTTAAATGAAAATGCCGATGACATTCGCCTTGATCATCTATATATTGGTAGCAGGCGCTTTTGCCCTCCTCGCAAATGTATTTTCTCGCTTTTCCTTCTTCGATCAGCTTGTCCAAGGTGCGATAAACAGTGGCTTTTCCTACGTCTGTTTTATGTTCCTTTAACCAGCCTGAAATTTCATCGGCGGTCATGTGTTTTGCTTTATTTTCCGTAAGACAGTTTAATATTTGCTCTCTCTGACGTGTTTTATAAGATTTTTGTTCTTTTAAGACAGTCATAAATTCACCTCAATTTGAATTTGATTATCAGTTTCATATTATACCTGTTATTTAGAATTTTGTCAAGTAATTTTGGGTTATATATTTTGATAATCCATCATAAATATAGACAAGCGATAAAAGAAGGGTGATCAAATGGTAACCGCAAGCATTTGTGAAAATGAAAGTATATTGTCTTATTTAGGCATATTAGGCACGGTTATAGGCAAGTCGAAATTTCACTTGCGAGATATATGTGAAATACGCCTTAGAGCAGGCAGACCGATAGTTCTTGAAACCACAAGGGGGCGATTTGCATTGGACAGGATCGCTTCATTTGATGAGATAAACGAGTGTATGAAAGGCTTTTGCCATTACTCCATGCACAGTTACGAAAAGGAAATGCGGGAGGGTTATATAACGTTAAAGGGCGGACATAGGGCGGGTTTTTGCGGTAATGCGGTTATCAGAGACAATACCTTGGAAAATGTAAAGGATATAAGCAGTATTAATTTGAGAATTGCCCGCGAAGTGATGGGCTGCGGTGAAGTACTTAAGGAAACCGTGTTTAAGAGCAATTTTAAAGGTCTTATTATTTGCGGCAGGCCCATGAGCGGCAAAACCACGGTTTTAAGGGATATATGCAGAATAATAGGAAATAAATCCAAGCTGTCGGTAATAGACAGCAGGGGAGAGATCGCAGCTGTTTACGGCGGAATACCGCAGAATGACGTAGGTATTTTTACCGACGTTCTCACGGGATATGAAAAGGAGCAGGGCATAGAGATAGCAGTGCGCACGCTTTCTCCCGAATATATAGCGTGCGACGAAATAACGGGAGCATCAAGTTATGCTAAGCTGTGCAGCGACAGCGGCGCAAGGCTGCTTTTCACTCTGCATTGCAGCTGCATAAACAGCGCCATGGAATGCAAGGCGGTTAAATCAGGTGTTATAAGCCATATTGCGTTATTGGGCGGGAAATTGGGTCAAATAGCGGAAATTGCGGAAATATGATCAAAAAGGACAAATGACGAATGAATATATTATTGGCTGTTATTACCGCAGCATTTGGAGCGGCAGCGGGGCTGTATTTTTCCAAAAGGCTTAAGGAAAGAGAAGCGGTGCTGTCTGCCGTTATACTGCTTATAAGGGAGCTTACCGTACAAATAAGATATACCAATTCAGAAATAGGGAAGATGCTTAGATCCGCAGCGCAAAACGAGGAATTTAAAAAGCTTTTGTTTGTTACAGGCTGTGAAGAAATAAGCGAAAAGGGGGATTTTCACAAAAGCTGGAGATCGGGTGCGGCAATGCAGCCGTATTTAAACACAAAGGATAGAGAGCTGCTTTTGTCCTTGGGGGAAAAGCTCGGCTCTACGGATTTAGACGGACAGTTATCCTTTTTGGAAATGACGGAAGAGATTTTTAAAGAGCGGCAAAAACAGGCTTTTTCGGATTATCTTAATAAAGGTCGGGTATATAGGTCGGTGGGTGTGCTATGCGGATTGGCCGCAGGAATAATCGTACTTTGATCATATATAAAGGAGCGGTATAAATGGACGTAGATCTTATATTTCAAATTGCGGCTATCGGAATTGTAGTAGCGGTATTAAACATGCTCTTGCAGCGATCGGGCAGAGAGGAGCAGGCTATGATGACTACTATTGCGGGTCTGATAGTGGTGCTGATGATGATAATAAATCAAATCAGTCTTTTGTTTGACACGATTAAGGAAGTATTTAATTTGTATTAAGGATTTTTAAAGGTCAAAATGAATATTATTGTAATTGTTTCAACGGCTCTTATCGCCGCAGTATTATCGTTGGTTTTAAAGCAGTACAAGCCGGAGTATTCCCTTTTTATATCCATAGCCGCAGGAATAATGATTTTTTTGGCTGTGGCAGCGGTCATTCAGCCGATTATGGATTATATATCGGAGCTGATCTCGGATGCGGGGTTGAGCGGAGTTTATGCAGAGGCGCTGATAAAAGCACTGGCTGTATGCTATATTACTCAGCTTGCCTGCGACTGCTGCAAGGACGCAGGAGAAAATGCGATTGCCGGCAAGCTTCAGCTGGCGGGGAGAGTAGCCATACTCATTATTTCTTTGCCAATGTTTAAAAGCATTACGGATATAGTCACAGGACTTATAGATAATTGAACGGGAAAAAGGATTATGAAAATCAAGGATCTTTTAATGGTTATTTTATTGCTCTCATCGCTGTTTTTCTTGTCTTCAAAGGTTTATGCGGAGGACATATATGACTTTGGCGGCAGCGAGATATACGGTGCGCTGCCTGATGAAGCAAGCGAAAAATTAGACGAGTTGAATGTTTCGGCAGAAAACGGCGGCATTGAATTAACGCCTAAAAAAGTATTTGAAAATATATGGGGATTAATATGCGAAAATATTTCTTCACCGTTAAGCATTCTTGTCTCTGTTATTGCGGTAATTGTCCTGTGTACTGTAATAGAGTCTCTGAACGAAAGCGGCAGCAAGCTTTCCGAAGCATTTAATTCCGCAGGTATTTTAGCTTGCTCCGGAATAATCTGCACGGGCTTCGGATCGGTCATTTCCGCCGCTAAAACGGCAGCGCAGGGCTTATATTCGTTTTTATCCGTTTATATTCCCGCATTTGGCGGGATAATGGCAGCAAACGGGCAAACCGCCTCCGCAACTGCATATTGCGGTATAATTACCGTGGCGGTGGAGTTGTTTTCTCAAACCTTCACATTAATAGTTATACCGCTTACAAGCTGTATAATGGGAATTTCGGTTGCCGGTGCGGTAAATCCCGACCTGAAAATAAACAGCTTCGCAAGTATGGCACAAAAAGCGGTAAACTGGATCTTAGCCTTTGTTATGACCGTGTTTGCCGGACTTCTTTCGGTGCAAGGCTTTGTGGGGGCAGCCGCCGACAGCGCTTCAATGAAGGCGGTCAAATTTACCGTGTCGGGGACAGTGCCTATTGTTGGCGGAGCGGTTTCCGATGCTCTTTTGGCAGTAAAGGGCAGCATAGGCGTTATCAAAGCCTCTACGGGAAGCTTTGGCATAATTGCCTCGGCAGCGGTGATATTGCCTGCATTAATATCATTGGGGCTTTATAGGCTGATTTTGATATTATTATCAGCGGTCAGCGACTGTTTCGGCACCTCACAGCTTACCCCCCTTTTAAAAAGTGCGGAAAGCGTCGTGTCGATCTTGATAGCGGTGATCGTGTGCTTTTGGACCGTAGCGGTGGCATCGACCGCACTTATGTTGGCAATAGGCGGTGGCGAAGCATGAAGGAAACGATTTTGGGCATTGCCCTTGTAGCTGTCGCAACCGGTATATTTAAGCTTTTATGCCCCGAAAACAGCTTTAAAAAGCAAATAGCCTTTCTTACAGCCGCTTTTTTTACACTTAGCTGTATATCCTTATTCAATGGGGAAAGTGAAGATTTTTCTGACATTGCCGACGCTCTCAGGCAGGAAAGCGCATATGTGGATTTTTCCGAAGAGGCATATAAGATGACGCAAAAGGAAATCGTCAACAAATTGACGGAACGGATAGAGGCATTGCTTACGGAAAATAAAATTTCCTTTAAAGAAATTCGTGTTGTTGTTGATATTTCGTCTTATTACAGCATATCTATTAAGCAGGTACGGCTTGCCTTTACTGCGGAAAACGCAAAATATGCGGCAGCCGCTGAAGCGCTGGTAAAAAAGGAGGCGGGTGAAGAGACAGAAGTAATTACGGAAATAGCGGGACGGTGAAAGGAAACAAAATGAAAAGCCTGACGGAAATATTTAAAGGTGAAAAGGGAGCTAAAGTAATTTTCGCAGTGGGGATTGCATTGATTATTGCAATATTTCTGTTCAGTATTTCCGGAGAAAAAAGTAAAAAATCTCAGGATACTGTATCATCGGAAGCATTTGTTTCGGAAATCGACCAATACGAACAAAAGTTAGAGGAACGGGTCAAGGAAATTGTAAGCAACATTCAGGGCACGGGAGATATTCATGTTATGATAACCTTGGAAAAAACCGAGGAAAATCTTTACGGAAAAAAGGATTCGTCGGTTTCCGCCGTACTGACGCCCACCGTAAAGGGCGCCGTGATTGTATGCAGCGGCAGTAAAGACGCAGTAGTAAAGGAAAAGGTTTCGGAAGCGGTATGTAAAGCCTTAGGCATAAGCGCAGCAAGAGTATGCGTAACTTATTGAATTTAAAAGGAGATATTATCATGAAAAGAAGAAGATTAAATTTAATCATCGGGAAAAAGCAGATAATTATTGTAGGCTTGACCTTGATTTTAGGCGTTGCGATCTACATTAATTATCTTGTCGGAACAAACATGGCCAGTGCGGAAAAGGATACCCCTACGGTAAAGGACAGCAACGCTCAAAGCATTGGCAGCTACGGTGATCAGCAGTTTGTTTCCGATATTGATAATAACGGCGCAGATGCCGAGAATCTGTCTGTCAGCGACACCGATCAGTATTTTGCTCAGGCTCGCTTAGACAAGGAGCAAAGCAGGGCGCAGGCAGTAGAGACGCTTCAGACCATATACAGCGGCGGAGATTCAACCGACACAGAGCTTGCGGTAATGGCGCAAAATGCGGCGAACCTCAGCAGCTACATAGAAAGCGAAAGCAAAATAGAAAACGTGCTTAAGGCACAGGGCTTTGAGGAAGTTCTCTGTTATTTGTCAGACTCGGGGGCTAATATTATAGTAAAAACGGACGGCTTAAGCTCAGCCGATGCGGCTAAGATAAAGAATGCTCTTTTGTCCGAAGTAAACGTTCCCGCAGAAAAAATTTCAATTCTGGAAATAAAGTGAAATAAAACAGTTGTTTATTTTTTAATTTTGTGGTATAATGTTTCTGTAATTGGTTTTTGCATGTCAAAAGCTGATTTTGAAGGATTATACCGCATTTTTATTTGCGTGCATATTTTATAATTTTATGAACAAGATGACGGAGGGCATAATGGAAAAGAAAAATTCTGCTTCTGTGGGAGATCTTAAGGTCTCGAAGGACGTAATTGCCAAGATCGCCGAGCTTGCCGCCTGCGAGATTGCAGGCGTAGCAGTGGAAAACGGGCATTTATACGTTACCGGTTCGCCTATCGGAATATCGAATTTGGTAACGCAGCCTGTAAAGGCATCAGTTTACAAGGAGGCGGCGGTTATCGACCTTTCTATCGTGACCGAACAGGGCAGCAAGGCGGTAAACGTAGCTTCAAACGTTCAAAATAATGTTAAATCCGCCGTTCAAAATATGACCGGTATTCCGGTTTCAAAGGTAAATGTGAATATTGTGGGAATAAAGCTGAACAAGGAAGAGTCCGCTCAGTAAATCGAACGGGCTTGTGCCTTAGATTTTAAATTTGGAGAAAAGAATGACAAAACATGAGATAAGAGAAGCGGCTTTTATTATACTTTTTCAGATGGAGCTTACCGATCGGGATTTGAACGAAATTGCCGATTGTACGTCAGAGGCTTTTGATATGCCTGTAAATAAAGCCGTTATCGCCTTGACCAGCAAGGTTTGGGAAAAACGGACCGAAATTGATGAAATTATAGGAAAATACAGTCCTTCAAGGGCTGTAAGCAGAATTTCCAAGGTCAACCTTACGATACTCAGAATTTCGGTATATGAGTTGACTTATGAAAAAGAGACGATTCCGCCCAAGGTTTCCATAAACGAGGCGGTAGAGCTTTCCAAGTCATATGCCGACGACAGCGACAAGGCTTTTGTCAACGGTGTTTTAAATTCATATTTCAAGGATATGGTAAGGTAAAATGGCATTTGTAGTAACCGTATCTCAGATCAACAGAAGGCTGGCGCTGTTGATCAAGGACGATAAGCAAATTCAAAGTATTGCGGTGAAGGGCGAATTATCAAATTTTGTTGAGCATTATAAATCCGGACATATATATTTTACCCTTTGCGACGGCGACGCATCTATAAAGGGCGTAATGTTTAGGAGCTATGCCGAAAAGCTCGGATTTGATCCCGAAAACGGAATGAACATTATAGTTACGGGTTCCGTTCAGCTTTACGAACGCGATGGAACCTGCCAAATCATTGCAGTCGGCATGGAGCGGGACGAGGGCATCGGCGAAGGTGCGGAAACCTATGAACAAATAAAGCAAAAGCTGCTAAAGGAAGGTCTTTTTGAACAAAAGCGCCCTTTGCCGGATATTCCCAAATCGATATGTGTGGTCACCTCCGAAACCGGCGCTGCCATAAAGGATATATTGAATGTGTTATCAAGACGGTATCCTTTTGTCAAGGTCAAATTAATACCTGTTTTGGTTCAGGGAACGGAAGCTCCTCAGTCTATTGCAAAGGGCTTGTATACGGCGCAGCACAGCGGCTGTGATATTATCATATTCGGCAGAGGCGGAGGCTCTTCGGAGGATCTGTCGGCTTTTAACACCGAGGTGGTAGCAAGAGCCGTGTATGCCAGCAAAATTCCCACCATTTCAGCGGTAGGGCACGAAATAGACTATTCCATATCGGATTTTGTCGCCGATATGAGAGCGCCGACGCCAAGCGCTGCCGCAGAAATTGCCGTTCCCGATATAAGCGTAATTAAAAGAAGCATAGAGGAGCAAAAGAAGAGGATAAAGGAAAAAGCTCTGATAAAAATCGAAGGAGCTCAATCCAAGGTCAATTCGACTTTGTCGGCTATTTCTTTTTATAACCCGAAAAACCGTATAAATATCAACGAAAATGTCCTAAATAACGTTTTGTCTTTAATAAAAAAGAACTTTTCTTCCCTGGTTGCAGTTAAGGAGCTTAAGCTTAAAAATGCCGAAGAATTAATTAATGCGTACAATCCGTTAAAAATTTTTGAACGAGGCTATTCGGCGGTATATATGGACGGCAATCTTATCACGTCGGTAAATTCAGTAAAAAAAGGCGACACAATTTCCGTTAAAATGTCTGACGGCGAGTTTAAGGCAGTTGTATCACAGTAATAACAATAGGAGCAAAATATGACCTTTGAGGACGCAATAAAAAGGCTTGAAGAAATTTCAAGTCTGATGGAAAACCCCGAAATTACTTTAAAAAATGCGGTGGAGCTTTATTCCGAAGCAAATCGGCTTGCGGAAATATGCAATAAAAGTATCGAGGAAGCTAAAATTGCTTTGGAGAAAATTGAAGAATGAATTATCGGGAGAAATTAATATACTACAAGGAGCTTATAAATAAGCAATTAACGGAATACATGAATTTTCCGCCTTCCAAGCAGGACAGGCTTTACGATGCAATGAAGTACAGTCTATGTGCGGGAGGCAAGCGGATACGCCCGATCATTGTCATGGAGTTCGGCTTAATTTGCGGCGGAAGCGAGCAAGCTGCACTGCCTGCGGCTTGTGCTATAGAGATGATGCATACTTTTTCCTTGATCCACGATGATCTTCCCTGCATGGATAACGACGATATGAGAAGAGGCAGACCGAGCTGCCATAAGGCATATGATGAGACGACTGCTTTACTGGCAGGCGATGCGCTGGAAATGTATCCGTTTGAAATACTTGCCGACAGCGTAAAATACGGCGTCACGCCGGAAAATGCGTTAAAGATGATAAAACTGCTGGCAGATTGTGCGGGGCACAAGGGAATGATAGGCGGTCAGCAGATCGATACACAATTTGAAGATGGCAGCTTAAACGACTTTGAGCTTTTAAATCTGTACAGCCTTAAAACCTCGCGATTGCTTCAGGCTGCCGCATGTATGGGCTGCCTTTCGGCGGGGGCAAATGAAAATGCTGTAAAAAAGGCTTATGAATACGGTGAAAAATTAGGACTTGCGTTTCAGATAATAGACGACATCTTGGATATATGCGGCGAAGCCGAAATAATAGGGAAGCCTATAGGCAGCGACGAAGAAAACAATAAGGAAACGTATGTCAAGACTGTCGGCATCGGCAGATCGAGAGAAAAAGCCAAGGAGCTCACAGAGGACGCATTGCGCATTTTGGATTGCTTTGACGGCAGCGATTTTTTAAAAATGTTTACAACAGAGCTTTTAAATAGAAATAAGTAGGTGAAGATCTTTGAAAGAATATGTTAATGTAGCAATATTGGTATCCGTTTTGAGCTGGGCGACCGCACAGCTTATTAAGGCTATTATTTATGCTATCAAGTTTAGAACCTTTAATCCGGAACGTTTATTCGGCTCCGGAGGAATGCCGTCTTCTCACTCCTCTACGGTTTGCGCTTTGGTTATCACCGTTTACAGAATGGAAGGCATACAGTCGGCGACCTTTGGTCTTGCCATGATATTGGCAATGATAACCATGTATGACGCCACAGGCGTAAGACGGGCAGCGGGACTTCACGCCAAGCAGATAAACAGGCTTCGACACATAGTTGACGAGCTGGACGAGGAAACGTTAGACCGCATCGATGAAAAAATGGACGATGAGGAGGAAGATCCCGACGATACCAAGGAGCTTAAAGAGTTTTTGGGGCATACCCCATTGGAGGTTATTTTGGGCGCATTGTTGGGAATTTTGATCGGAGTTGTTTTCCCAACCGATTTATTCCTGTAAGAATATAATTTACAGCTTTTCATATAAATTTGTAAAGATTGGTTATATCATAACGAGAAATATCATATAATGCAGACAAAATAATAAACGTTTTTAGGAGAGAAAAGCAGATTGATTTTATCATCGGAAATATCGCCTCAAAAAATTAAAGAGCTCTCCTTAAGTGAAATGGAGCAGCTTTGTTCCGAAATTCGGGCGTACATAATCAAAACCGTATACAAAAACGGCGGTCACCTTGCTTCAAGCCTGGGAACCGTTGAGCTTTGTGTTGCGCTTCACAGTGTTTTTTCCACTCCCGAGGACAAAATAATTTTTGACGTTGGACATCAGGCTTATGCTCACAAAATAATTACAGGCAGATATAACGATTTTGTCGGACTGCGCTGCGAAAACGGAATATCGGGCTTCCCGAGACCCGATGAGTCGCTCCATGACGCATTTATTGCAGGACATGCCAGCACCTCCATTTCCGCAGCTTTAGGTATTGCCAAAGCGATGGAGATCAAGGGAGAAAGTCACTATGTCGTTTCTGTGATCGGAGACGGAGCTTTAACCGGCGGAGAGGCTTACGAGGGTCTTAACAACGCAAGTAAAATTAAGGGCAATTTCATTGTTATACTCAACGACAATGAAATGTCAATTTCCAAAAATCAGGGAGCGGTGGCTTCTTATCTTGCTCAAATGTGTTCCTCAACAGGATACTTTGAAACAAAAAGAAAAGTAAAGGCTGTTCTTTCCAAAACCGCAATAGGCAGAGAGCTCGCTAAATCTGTCAGCGGTACCAAGGAGCTTGTAAAATTTGCGATATTTCAAAGCAATATATTTGAAAATTTAGGCTACAAGTATTTAGGTCCTATCGACGGCAACAGCCTTGCGGAGCTGTTAGACGTTTTAAATGTTGCAAAGCAGTTGCAAGAGCCTTGCATCATTCATATAAAAACCAAAAAGGGAAAGGGTTATAAGCCTGCGGAGGAAAATTCGGGAGAATATCACGGTGTCTCCAAGCTACAGACGTCTTTGAAGGGTGAAACGAAGGACAGCTATTCCGATGTAATGGGAAAGTATCTTCTTGAGCTTGCCGATAAAGATGAGACCGTATGCGGAATAACGGCTGCAATGAAATATGCGACGGGACTTCAATTTTTTGCCAAGGCTCATAAATCAAGATTTTTTGATGTGGGGATCGCAGAAGAGCATGCCGTCACATTTGCGGGCGGTTTGGCTTCTCAGGGTATGCTCCCTGTGGTTTGTATTTATTCTACTTTTTTGCAGCGCTGCTACGACCAGATACTTCACGATCTGGCAATCGAGAAGGAGCATGTGGTTTTTGCGGTGGATCGAGCAGGAATGGTAGGCGAGGACGGAGAAACACATCAGGGACTTTTCGATGTGTCAATGCTTTCGAGTATTCCCGGAGCCGAAATATATTCACCGTCAAATGATGCGGAATTAAGGGCATCATTGTATAAAGCCATGTATATATGCAAGGGCATTGCGGCAGTGCGTTATCCAAAAGGCGCTTCAACGCATGTAAAGGAGCGGGCGGGCTATGACGTGCGTCATTTCACAAATAAGGGAAAGGCTTTAATTATAACCTACGGGAGAGTTTCCAATTATGCTTACGAGGCTGCAAAAACGGTGCAGGCAGATGTTTTGCAATTGGTAAAAATTTATCCGATTGTGGAAAAATCTGTGGAAATTGCGGAAAACTATAATAAAATTGTATTTTTTGAAGAAGGAATAAGATCGGGGGGGATTGCCGAAAAATTTTCCTCGGAGCTTATGAAATCGGGCTGGAAGGGTCAATTTATAATAAATGCGGTTGAAAACCGCTTTGTTAGCTACAGTGAAACCGACAAGCAGCTTGCAAAATTTCAGCTTGACACAGAGGGAATTATTAAGGTAGTGGGTGAAATAATTGAGCAGACTTGACGCTGAAATGGTAAAACGCTGCATTGTAAAAAGCCGAAATGCAGCTCAGCAGATTATAAAAGAGGAAAAGGTATTCGTTAACGGCAGTATGATTTCAAAAGCCTCTTTCTCGGTTAATGACGAGGATAGTATTGTTATAAAAGGACCGCTGCCTAAGTATGTGGGCAGAGGCGGTTTAAAGTTGGAAAAAGCCGTAAATGAATTTAACATAAGCTTATCGGACAAGATTTGCATAGATATTGGCGCCTCTACAGGCGGATTTACCGATTGTATGCTGCAAAACGGCGCTAAGCTTGTATATGCGGTGGACGTGGGTAAAAATCAACTCGACATTTCTTTGAGAAACGATAAGAGAGTGATTTCTTTAGAGGAGACCGACGTTAGAGAAGCGGAGGGGATAATATCGGAAAAAGCCGATTTTATCAGCGTTGATGTTTCTTTCATTTCTCTAAAGCTTGTTTTGCCGGAGGTCAAAAAGCTGTTAAAGAAGGACGGACAAGCCGTTGCACTTATAAAGCCGCAGTTTGAAGTCGGAAAAAGCGGCTTAGGCAAGCATGGTGTTGTAAAAAGCGACACATTGAGAAACAAAGCGGTAAATGAGATCAAGGATTTTGCAGAGCAAATAGGCTTTGCCGTACAGGGACTTACTCAATCGCCCATAACCGGAGGAGACGGCAATATTGAATTTTTAATTTATCTTTTCAATTGAGGTAATTATGAATATTTTCATTTGTGCGAATTTAAATAAGGAAAAAACCGAGGCTATTTTTCCCGAGGTTGTAAGAACAATTAAATCCTGCAATATGACCCCGATGGTTGAGGATAAGTATGAGAGCGTTTGCAGCGCTCTCAGCTTAAACGGGATATTATATGGAGACGCCGAGAAAAATGCGGAAAAATGCGATGTTTTTCTTACGATCGGCGGAGACGGAACAATACTTAGGTGGGGAAAAAGAGCCGCACTCCATAATAAACCGCTTTTAGGAATCAATACGGGCAGACTTGGATTTATGGCCACATTGGAAAAAGACAACCTTTCAAGGCTTGCGGTTCTTTCAAGGGGTGAATATAAATTAAGTCCTCGTATGATGTTGGATGTAACCGTCGATGTAAACGGAGAAGAAAAAAAATACACTGCTTTGAATGACGTGATTTTATTTAAGGGGACTACTTCAAAGCTTCCCGAGTACTTGGTTTTTAACGGAGAGGCGGAGGTCACGAGAGTTCGCGCAGACGGGCTTATAATCAGCACGCCTACAGGTTCTACCGCATATTCCTTATCGGCGGGCGGACCTATAATCGATCCTAAGCTTGAATGTTTTGAATTAACGGCATTATCGCCTCATACCTTGTTTAACCGTCCTATGATTTTCTCGGTGGACGAGCCGTTAAAGGCGGAATTTATCGCTTACGAAAACAGCAAGGTTTTTGTTTCCGTAGACGGCGGCGGGTCGATAGAAATTTTTCCGAATGATACGGTTTTGATCAGCAAATCAAAAAATTATCTTAATTTAATAGACATAGACGGCATCAGTTTTTACAATTCGGTACACAATAAACTGATGCAGCCTTTAAAATAAAATTTTATTGTGATTTGCGGGAGAGGTTTATATGAAAAAGAAAAGACAGTCTGAAATTCTGTCTATCATAAAAGAGCAGGTCATTGAAAACCAGGAAATGCTTATCAAGGCTTTGTCGTCCAAAGGATATAAGGTCACTCAAGCTACCGTTTCCAGGGATATAAACGAGCTTCGTTTGGAAAAAAATATAAACGAAAACGGAATAAGCTGTTATTCTCAGGCAACGGAAAGGAAAAAGTTTGACAATATTTTTCAGCAGGCAATTATAAGCATCGATTATGCTATGAATATTGTGTGTCTGAAATGTCATTCCGGCTTGGCGGACGCTGCCTGTGCCGCATTTGACGTAATGAATCCCGATTATGTTGTGGGCACTATTGCAGGTGACGATACGGTTTTTATTTTAGTAAGAACCGAGGCTGACGCAAGACTTCTTTGTGAAAAGCTTAAAAAAATGATTTGACAATATTAAAGGAAGGGAAGTGAAATAGCTTGCTTAAGGAATTGGACATAGAAAATCTTGCTGTAATTGAAAAGGCAACTATTTCATTCGGAAATAAACTAAATGTTTTTTCAGGCGAAACAGGCGCAGGAAAAAGTATACTTATAGGCGGGATCAATGCGGTTTTGGGCGGCAGGATCGGCAGAGATATTGTAAGAACGGGAGAAAGCAAGGCAGTTGTAACCGCACTGTTCGACGATATACCCGATACGGCAAAGGAAAAGCTGGAGGAATACGGCTATTCTTATGACGGAGAGCTTTTGCTTCAGCGTGAAATATCGGAGGACGGAAAAAGCACTGCAAGAGTAAACGGCAAGGTTACAACCGTATCCGTATTAAAAGAGATCGCTTCAAATTTGATCGATATTCACGGACAGCATGATACCGCTATTCTTATGAGCACCGATAATCAGAGGCAAATTTTGGACTCCTACGGCGGAATCGAAAAAGAATTAAGCGATTACAGAGCTGTTTTTCGAGAGTTTTCTCATGTCAGCAGGGAGGTAAAAAATTTACAGCAGCAAATTGAGGACAAAGAAAACAGAATTATTGAGCTTACCGAAAA
>JAMPBF010000257.1 GCA_023666805.1 Bacillota bacterium | reverse complement strand
GTGCTTAACCACCTCGTAAATTTTCTGCTCCTCCACCTCGTCCGAGTACTGTTCGCTGAAGGCGCTGGACTTAAGCTTCTTTTCGACCTTGGTCTTATTCTTTCTGATCTGGCGGATAATTTTATCTATGCAAGCGTCCAAGGCGTCGTTTTTATCGGCAGCTCTCTGCTCTGCGCGGAAAAACATATTTTCATATTTAACTGTAAGCTCGATTGTAATGTCATCCTTAAATGCGGACATTGTGAGCCTTGCATCAGCTTCATCTCCAAAAAAACGGTCAAGCTTGGTAAGCTTCTTCTCGGCATAATCGTTAAAAGCCTGAGGAACCTGCATTTTCTTAGCTGTAATTTGTAATTTCATGTACTTTTCCTCCTTTTTGCAGAAGCTGTATTCTGCTTTTTTGAGAGAAAATTCTCTCTATTGATATTGTAGCATAAAACGGAAAAATTTACAATAGTTTTGCTTGAGTTTCATAAAATTTTTAGCACAATCAACAAATTGAACATTGTACAGTTCTTGTCAAAAAAAACGGAAGGTATGTATTATACCTTCCGCCTTTATAAACATTTTATTGGCTTTACCGAATCAAAATCGGATAACAGCCGTTTAACCATTAGCCATTAACCTATAATGTACTCTGCCAGGTCAGCCTTTACAACATCTGCATTATCGGTATGAGCCTTTAATACAAGCTCCTTGGAAAGATCGATGCTGAAAATACCCATAATGGACTTTGCGTCGATAGCATATCTTCCGGAGATAAGATCCACGTCAAAATCATACTTGGATACTGCGTTTACAAACTTCTTTACGTCATTAATCGTGCTGATTTTTACTTTGTACTCTACCATAATAAAACCCTCCTTATAAGTGTTTAACTTATAGTAACAAATTTCCGTTCAAAAAGCAAGTACTTTAATGAAAAAAAATCGACTATAGGTAAAAATTTGGTCAATCTACCAAAAATTTGCTTATTTGGGACAGATAATCCGCATAATTATCCGAATAAATTGTTAAATCAAGCCTTTGATTGGTGTCAAAGGTGAACAGACCCACCAAGCTTTTGGCGTCTACCTTGTAATTGCCCGAAGCCAGCTCCACATTATAATCCACGGAGCAGGTGATCCTGTTAAACTCCTTTATGTCCTCTAAGGAAGCAAAGGAGATCTCTGCTTTTTTCATTGCAATTCGCCTTCTTTTCTTATTAATCTACATAATCTGCATATTTCTCTCTAAAAATATGATAGCACTTTTTTTGTTAAAGTCAAGAGAAATTTGAAAAATTTGTCGTTTTGATGTATAATGATAAGTGAAATTTTTTAATGCAACACCGCACAAGGATTGTGCGCTGATTGCGGCGTCGGATCTTTCGTCAGATCGCATAAATTTGACGCAGAAATGACGTATTTCAAGGAGCATTTGAGCAAAATGACGGAAAATATGCAAGCAAGCAGTGCGCAAAGCCCAAAGGGCGGTCTTTGTGCGGTGTTGCCTTAAGGGTGAGTATATGAATTTTACGGTAATTACGCAAGGCTGCAGGGTCAACCAATACGACAGCGGGATCATCTCCCAAAGCATGATAAGAAGCGGCTTCACGCCCGCAAAGGAGGGACAGATGCCCGACATTGTGATAGTAAATACCTGCACCGTTACCGAGTCGGGAGATAAAAAGGGCTCAAAGATCATCGCAAGGCTCAGAAGGGATCACCCCGATTCGGTCATCGCCGTCACCGGGTGTTTTCCTCAAGCCTTTGCGCAGGAGGCGGCGAAAAATCAAAACGCCGACATTGTAATAGGCAATCAGGATAAGGAAAGCATTCCCGAGCTTGTGAAAGCGTTCCTGCAAAGCGGAGAAAAAATGCGGCAGGTAAAGGAAAATACGCTTGATTATCCCGAGCCGAGGGAATTTGCCCACAGCGATAAGACCCGAGCCTATATCAAAATCGAGGAGGGCTGCAACAGATTTTGCTCCTACTGCATAATTCCGACGGCAAGGGGACGGGTCCGCTCCCGAAGCCTTGAAAATATCGCAGAGGAAACGGAATTTCATGCAAGGGACGGACACAGGGAAATTGTGCTGACGGGTATCAATCTTTCCTGCTACGGCAGCGATATTGGGCTGAGCCTTGTGGACGCCGTCAGAACCGCAGCGGAAAATCCCCTGATCGAAAGGGTCAGACTGTCCTCGCTGGAGCCGGAGCTGCTTACGGAGGACGTTATAAGGAAAATGGCGGAGATCAAAAAGCTTTGCCCCCACTTCCATTTATCTCTGCAAAGCGGGTGTACCGAAACCCTCAAAAGAATGAACCGACGCTACTCCGCCGACGAATACAGGCAGATCGCAGAGCGTTTAAGGGAATTTTTCCCGAACTGCGCCGTGACCACCGACATTATGGTGGGCTTTGCGGGAGAAACGGATGAGGAGTTTGCCCAGTCCTTGAAATTTGCGGAGGAAATGGACTTCGCTAAGATCCATGTGTTTACCTACTCGGTTCGCCCGGGTACTGCCGCCGCAAAAATGGCGGATCAGGTGACCGAAGAAACAAAAAACAGGCGGTATGCGGAAATGAGCCGACTGGCAGAGGAAAGCCAAGCAAAATTCAACCGAAAAAATATAGGGAAAACCCACAAGGTGCTTATAGAGAGGCAAACCTCCCCCGAATTTATCGGCGGGCATACCGAAAACTTCATTCCCGTAAGGATCTACGGCGGCAAGGCGCAAAGGCACGATATTGTCGGGGTCAGGATAACCGAAGCCCGAAAGGATCACTGCCTCGCTATTATTCCGTAGAGCTGTCAAAATTTTGACATAAATATCGGCTCGCCTATTGAAAAATATATTAAAATAAAGTATAATTAAAGAAGTATTTTTTAAAGGTAGTGTTTGCCCAATAAGCTGACGCCGCAAAGGAAAGGAAAAAGAAAAATGGCTGTTTATCGCATTTACGTAGAGAAAAAACCCCAATACAACGTTGACGGAAGGTCGGTGTTGGAGGATCTTCG
>JAMPBF010000256.1 GCA_023666805.1 Bacillota bacterium | reverse complement strand
TAAGTTTTTATAGCCATTTAACTCAACTCCTTACTTAAATCATGCCGTCGAAGAATTCGATGGTTTTGGAATCGGGGGTGATTGTAACGATAGCCTTTTTCCACGCTGTGGTGTAGCCTTCGTTTCTGCCCATTCTCTTTTTCTTGCCGCGAACGTTCATGGTGTTGACCTTCTCCACCTTAACGTCCTTGAAAAGCTGCTCAACAGCCTTCTTGATTTCGATTTTATTAGCATTTTTCGCAACCTTGAAGGTATATTTTCTGTCGGCAAGCGCATCCATGGAATTTTCAGTGATAATAGGGCGGATAATAATGTCCTGAGCCGTCTTTTCCATTACGCATATACCTCCTCGATTTTTGCAACGGCGTCCTTAACAACGACGAACTTGTCACAGTTAAGAATGTCATATACGTTGAGAGTGCCAACCTGTGTGGTCTTAACTCCGGGGATATTGGCTGCGCTCTTGATCACCTGACTGTCAACGGTGTCAAGGACGATAAGTGCCTTGCCCTCTGCGCCGATAGCCTTCAACATATTGACGATAGCCTTTGTCTTGTATCCGTCGGTGTTGATCTTGTCAACAACAACGATCTCGTTTTCCTGTACCTTAGAGGACAGAGCGGAAAGGAGAGCAAGTCTCTTTACCTTTTTATTTAATGTGTAGCTGTAGCTTCTGGGCTTAGGTCCGAGAGCAACGCCGCCGTGACGCCACTGAGGGCTTCTTGTGGAGCCTTGTCTTGCATGACCTGTGCCTTTTTGTCTCCAGGGCTTTCTGCCGCCGCCGCTGACCTCGGTTCTGGTCAGTGTGGACTGTGTTCCGTGACGCTGATTTGCCAGAAAGTTTACCACTGCCTGGTGCATAGCGTACTGACTGGGTTCGATACCGAACACTGCGTCGTTAAGCTCAAGCTCGGAGACTGCATTACCGTTCATATCATAAACAGATACTTTTGCCATAATAAAATCCTCCTCCCTTAAGCCTTGACCGCATCGGTGAGGCATACCAGTCCGCCCTTGGGACCGGGAACAGCACCCTTGATTGCGATAAGATTGTTTTCTGCGTCAACCTTTACAACTACAAGATTCTGTACGGTAACGGTTTCAGCGCCCATATGACCTGCCATTCCCTTGCCCTTGAAAATTCTTGAAGGGCTGGAGCATGCGCCCATTGAGCCCGCCTGTCTTGCAACAGGACCGCTGCCGTGAGTTTCTTTAAGTCTGTGCTGGTTGTGACGCTTGATTGCGCCTTGGAAGCCCTTGCCCTTGCTGGTGCCCTTGACGTCGATAACGTCGCCTGCGGCAAAAACATCAGCCTTGAGTATGTCGCCTACGTTCAAAGCGCCTGTGTCGTCAAGTCTGAATTCCTTAAGGAATCTCTTGAATGCGATGTCGTTTTTCTTGAAGTGTCCCTGCTCGGGCTTGTTGATCCCTTTGGGAGAAACATCGCCGAAGCCAAGCTGAACTGCTTCGTAGCCGTCATTTTCAGCGGTCTTTTTCTGAACCACTACGCAAGGACCTGCTTCAACAACTGTTACGGGAACGACCTTGCCGTTCTCGTCGAAAATCTGCGTCATACCGATTTTCTTAGCGATTAAACCTTTTGTCATTTTGACCTTTCCTTCCATTGGTTATTGGTTGCCCCTATTATATAATAGTGCAACTTGACCAAGTGCAGCGTATCTGCCTTGGTTAGAGGTAAAGGGTCTTACCTTGCCGCCCCTTACTTAACTCATTCTTGAAATTTCGGAGGTCCGATTAGATGTCCATGGAAATTTCAACACCTGCGGGAAGCTCGAGAGACTGGAGAGCTTCAATTGTCTTATTGGTGGGACGGATCACATCGATAAGACGCTTGTGGGTTCTCTGCTCGAACTGCTCACGGCTGTCCTTGTACTTGTGTACGGCACGGAGAATGGTAACGATTTCCTTGTCAGTGGGAAGAGGCACGGGACCTGCTACTCTTGAGCCTGTGCGCTTTGCGGTCTCCACGATCTTTGCCGCAGCGGCGTCTACAACAGTATGGTCATAGCCCTTTACCTTAACTCTGACTTTTTCCTTAACTGCCACTTTCGTAACTCCTTTCATAAGATTTTGAATTTTGAAAGCATCTGCAAAATGCAGTGATAGGCTCGGGTTTCATTCCTTAATTCAGGAAGCGCTCCTGCGCCCCCGAAACAAAAGCCCGCCGCCAAGGTGTTTTTTATTTACACGCTGCCGAGTGTTTCATCGGCTTCCGTAAAACACGCTTGAAGAAAATCACTCAGGGGGTATCTGCCTTTGCAGGTCCTTCCCTTTTTCTCCAAACGCAGTAATATTGTGCATGTAAGAATAAACGCCTTTTCGCCCGATTTTAAACCGAACATACTCCGCCGAAATTCCCGATATACTGTAATAAAAGCAATCGCAACCTTCGGCTTCAACGCATTATCAAGCAGTTGCCGCACGATCCGGGATATATTGGACATACCTGCCTACAGTCGTGCAAATGATATTATACTACAACGGAAAAATTTTTACAACAATTATTTGAAAAAAAGAGGATTTTCGGGTGTAGAAATTTTCGGGATAAAAAAGACAATTTTTGTTTAATTTTAACAAATCAACATTTTTTCACATTTTCCGACAATCGCATAAAAAATCACCTCTTGGCAATCCAAGAGGCGATCCTGTTCAAACCGTAAAAAATTATTCAGCAAAACCGCTTTCAACAAGCTTGATAAGTCCTTCAACAGCCAGCTGCTCGTCGGAACCGTCAGCGATAACTCTGATAGTAGTGCCGCCTACGATACCCAAGGAGAGAACACCCAAAAGGCTCTTGGCGTTTACTCTGCGCTCTTCCTTTTCTACCCAGATAGATGACTTGTACTCGTTAGCCTTCTGGATAAAGAAGGTTGCGGGTCTTGCGTGAAGACCTACTGAATTTTTTACCTCTACGTCTTTTGCAAACATATTATTTTCCTCCGTTAAGCGATTTGAGGTTTTGGTTTGTTTTTATGTGAACCTCATCAACTTACTATCAGTATATAACTAAAAATCCGTTTAGTCAACAG
>JAMPBF010000255.1 GCA_023666805.1 Bacillota bacterium | reverse complement strand
AGGCTCTGCCCGATTTTCGTTTTTTGGGCAAAGCCCAAAAAACGGCGTCAGCTTGACGGAAAACCGACCGCAGGGAGGTTTTTCGACAAGCTGAGCTGTAAGCTATTAAAACGCTTACAGCTTTTTTCTTAGTTATCTAACATTACCGTATTATCTTTAACCCTATCAAAATCTATACCGTTTACAAAAACCTCTGTATACAAATCCTCTCCCGGGATAAATCTTGTATCGGAGAAATCAAATTTTCCGTTGTTGCATTCGTAGCACCAAACAAATCCGCCTAAATCCAAGCAATAGATATTATCTATTTTTCTTGCGTTTGCTTTTATCTGCTTGGGTTCGGTGTATTTACATTCTTTGACATAATCACTTGCATTAGCGTCAAAGGTCTCGCTGTAAAATCGAAACAGCTCCTCCGTTTCCTTGTCGGAAAGCTCATCTCCCGCCAAGGTGCAATACTGTTTTAATTCGTTATTCCAAAATATAAGCCAGCTTCCGCTTCTTTGTGTTGCAAAAACGTTCATAAAAACATCTTTATAAGGTTTTCCTACATTCCATTCTGAATGTTTATGTACGGCTTTTCCGTTTTCCACTGCATAAAATTCCGCATGATGAGTGGAATTGTTATATCCGCTGTTTATAATTATATGCGTAAAGCTGTTATACCTGACAGGATAAATGCTGCTTTCGGATATTCCTATCGACTCGGTGAGGACGTACGGGTTACCGTCACTGTCAACAAATGCGGCAAAGGCTATCGGCATATAATGCGGATTGGAATTACTGAAGATAATAACGCTTTCTTTGTTTTTATCACCGTCAAAATCATCATATAAGCCCTCATAAAAATTTAAATCAAAAGCTAAATCGTAATCTTCTTCATGAATGTGATAGCCATAGCCCCAATAGCCTTTTTCAAAATAAATAGAGTTGCAGCCGGGGAGCTCATTATATTCGGAATCCCTCCAAAGAAGTTTAAAATACTCCTCCACAGCGGTTTTTGCAGCGTTTATGACCTCCTTGCCGCCTTGAAATTCCTCCTCGCTTTTAGCTACCATATCCATATCATATTCCCACTTATAGAATTTGCTTTCGTATCGGCTCACATCGGTGCCGACAGGGTATTCTGCGGTATAGTCGTAATAAGGCGCAGCGGTTATGGCGGCTTCGGTTAAATCCAAGGCAACAGTATTCGTTTCTTCCGTATCGCTAACCGCTGTTAATGTAACAGGCTCGGTAATTACGGCAACCGCCGTCGGTTCAGAGTTGATATTTTGGGCAAGACTTACGGTTAGATCCGTATCATCAATTGGGACGGCGGAATTTTGGAATTTGGAAATTGCAGGCTGATAATGATAAAACCAACATTACAGGCGTTAAGCTTGATATTATTTTTTTCATCTCTGCCCTCCATAAGAAAGTCATAATATTGTTAGTCTGTATTTTAAACAGGAATTAGTGTTAAATCTGCCGTATTAAACGATTATACTACTTATTTTATCATATAAACGAATATTAAGCAACAGACCTTCTTTGATAATCATAAAAAATTTGCTTGACAAAGAATAGAGCAAATGATATAATTGTATATATTGTAATTATACAATTTGCTGCAAGAGGTGAAACGACGATGAACATAAACATCAGCAATTCAAGCAACAAGCCGATTTATCTGCAAATAGCCGATCAAATCAAAACTCTTATACTCGAAGGCAAGCTGAAAGAGGGCGAAATGCTGCCTTCTATGCGAAACCTGGCGCTTGAGCTTCGCATAAGCTTTATGACCACCAAGCGAGCATACGAGGAATTGGAGCGAGACGGCTTTATTGAGTCCTACACCGGCAAAGGGTCGTTCGTCAAGGCGCAAAATTCAGAGCTTTTCCGAGAGGAGCAAATCAAAGCTATAGAAGCGCTTCTTATTGCAGCAGGGGAGAAGGCAAATAAAATAGGACTTACCATGGACGAGCTTCACGAGCTGCTCGATCTTGTAAACGGAGGAGAATAAGTATGATCGAATACAAAAATGCAATTGAAATATCGGCTGTAACAAAACGTTACGAAGGCTTTACGCTTGATAAGATCGGTTTTGACGTTCCCAAGGGAAGCATTATGGGATTTATCGGTCAAAACGGAGCGGGCAAGACTACCACTATCCGCAGCTTGTTAAACATTACCAATATCGATGAAGGTGAGATAAGGCTGCTTGGACTTGATCATATCAAAAATGAATTCGAGATAAAAAAACGAATGTCGGTGGTTTTTGATGAGCTTCCGTTTCACGATATTTTTAATGCGGCTGATATGGCTCGGATCTTTGAGGGATTATATCCCGAATGGGATAACACCGTATATTCCGAATATTTGGATCGTTTTAGCCTGCCTATGAAAAAGAAGATCGGGCAATATTCAAAGGGAATGAAAATGAAGCTGCAAATTGCCTGCGCATTATCGCATAATGCGGAGCTTCTTGTCATGGACGAGGCGACGACCGGACTTGATCCCGTCGTGCGCGATGAAATTTTGCACATATTTATGGAGTATCTTCAAAGCGGTGAGAGGTCGATACTTATGTCGTCCCATATTACCGGCGATCTGGAAAAGATCGCAGACAGTGTTACCTTTATCGATAAAGGCAAAATTTTACTGACCGGATATAAGGATATAATTCTGGAAACTCACGGTATTTTAAAATGCAGCAGGGACGGGGTCAAGGAAATTGACCGATCGGATATTGTGAGCGTCCGCACAAATGAATTCGGAGCAGAGGTAATGCTCTCGGATTGCGGCAATGCACGGAATAAATGCGGCGGCACGGTCATTGATCCTGCAAGTCTTGACGATATTATGCTATACTATGTTCACAAGGGCGAAATGGGGTGGAAATGATGAAGCTTCGTTCACTGCTGTATAAAGAGTTCAAGCTTTCAAAAAAGATCGTTTTGCTGCAGACTGCGCTTACGCTCGTTTGGATAGCATTGACATGGGGGATAATGCTTTCTATAGGCTTCAACGAACTTAGCGAGAGCGAACAAAGCATGTCGGTAGGCAATATT
>JAMPBF010000254.1 GCA_023666805.1 Bacillota bacterium | reverse complement strand
CAGCGTGATTTCAAGAATCCCATCTTTGTCTTGGATTTTGATACCCTGTACCACGCCCGCCGACGCTAAATATACGGGCTTATTCACATTGGTACTCCCATAAAGCAAATGCCGCATCCGGCAGGCGATCAGTTCGCTGCGCAATGCGGCGTCGGTAGAGAGCATAGCGTAATTATCGGGGTACTGCTGAATATCGGTGTTTTCCATGGCGTAAAGCGTGTTTTGCAGCTTGCCGATGTCACCGATAATCCGCCCGATTCTTTGTGATATGACTTGTCTTTCCAAAAGTGTCCTCCTAACTCTGCTTGTAATACTGAACCTGTCCGTTTTCCGATACGGTACAGTACGCTGCTACTTCATCTATTCGCAGCGCCTGAATAACCGACGCATCCTCCGTAATGACGATTCGTTTTCCGTCCGGCTGGTTTTGTGCCAAAGCGTGTTCAAGCAGCGCCGTATTATCTGATGAAACATAGACTACCTCGTAAATTTCCTCACCGGCAAGGAAAATCAGGCTGGCGGGAAACTCTGCGGCTGAATGATACTCAGTCTTTTCAATAAAATCAATCAGCACCCATAAGGCGGCAATGCTGTGCATATCCGGCTGCGCTTCCGTTCCATCGTGATACATACCGCGGTCGGAATCATAAAAAATGCGTCCCTGTCTGACAAGGTAGGAAAGAAGATTGTCGATCTTTTCCGTCTTGTTCGGATAGAGCCGCAAAAGCTGATCGTGCCGGATATAGTGATAGGTGGAAATGTCCCGCAGAAGCTCGGCGGCTTCCTTCCGGTAAATCTGTTCTCTGGTTTTCATCGGTATCTCCCTTCCTTATACGCATAAAGTCCGTATTAAAACCGTGTAATGCGGCTAATACGCATTAAATTCGTAATAACTGCGTATTACGGTCATCACGTCCTTTTCTGCTCGATCAATTCCTGAAGCTCACGGCGGTCGGTCGTAATCAGACTCTTTTCCAAATCACTGCATTTAAACTCTACCGTGACATTGTTGTTGTTCGTAGAAATCAAGCCGTTGCCACGCTCAAAGTGCGTGATCTCCATCACCTCCGCTTCGGACAGCCGCATAATCGACTGTACCCGCTGGGCTTCGTCGTCCTCCAAGTTCAGCACGATTTTAGTCTTGCAATTGTTGATTATACCTTTGCCGTACTTTCCGTCCTCCAAGGCAAAAAAGTCGTTAATGTCCTGTGTGGCGCAGACAGCCGAGCCGCCGTAACCGCGGATGATTTTGAAGATCTCTAGCACATACTCGGCGGCAAGACGATTACTGCCGGCGCCGATCAGCTTCCAGCATTCGTCGATAAAAATTGCCTTTTCGACCGCTCTGTTTTCCTTTGCCTTATCCCATACGAAATCAAGTGCCACAAACATTCCTACTGTCAACAGATCACCGGTCAGCTCGGAAATATCCAAAACCGTATATTTGTTGTCCAAATCCACATTGGTCTGACGGGAAAAGGTCTGCGCCGAGCCGTGAACAAGGCGATTCAGAATATTTGCCAGTCGCTTTGTTTCTTGTGATGCAATCAGCACATCGTATAAGTCTCCAAGAATCGGCATTTCCTTATATTTATCCGGGTGATCGGGATCGGTCAGCGAATCGTTATCGTGCGTGATACCTTTTGCGGCGTATGTACGGATCAGCGCTTCGTCTAAAAGCTGCCGTTCCTCGTGCGTAATGTCCGGTATCAGCAGACTGAAAAAGATATGTAGCTGCTGTATTTTTGACGCCAGCTCGGAACGCTCCACTCCGCCGCCGTCCAGCAGTTCGTCTACGCTTTTGTCCACCTTGCGTATCTCCATTACATTGATGCAGGTATTGGAAGCGGGAGAGATAGAAATAAATTCGCCGCCGATATTGGTGCAGGCACGGTGAAATTCGTGTCCTTTCAGCGGTGCGATTACAAATACCTGTATCCCTTTTCGCCGCATACGCAGTCCCATTAGCTGCATCGTGAAGGTTTTTCCGGCTCCCGAAGTCCCCATAATGCTGATATTGGCGTTTTTGTAATTGCGGGAATTGAAAATATCTACGATAGTCAGCGAATTATTGAATTTGTTTACCCCCAGCATGATTCCGTTGTCGTCACAAAGCTCATAGGCGGTAAAGGGATAGCAACTTGCCGCACCAGAGGTCAGCACATTGCGCTTGGAACGCTCATACAAATGCTTTTCCATCGATACCAGCGGCAGAGCCGATAAAAAAGCCTGCTCCTCACGAAAAGAGCAGGTCACGATATTCAAGTCCTGGGAAAGCAGCAGCTTGCGCATTTCCCGTTCCCGCCATTCCAGATCCTCCGGCGTTTCTGCCGTAATCGTAATCAGCAGATTCATATAGTAAAAATCCTCGTTGTTGGCAAGACCGTTTTTTAGGAAATATCCGCTTCGGATAGCGCTGTCCAGGTCGTCAAAATCCGTATTTGTATCGCTCGTTTCCTTGATTTTAGAACGGTTGATGCGTATCTGCTGTCCGAGCTTCTGCACCATGCGCTCTTTCGGCTGTTTGGACAGAAACAAATCCATGTCAATCCCATCCCCGGCGTTGACAATCAGGCTCAGCCACCCGGCGGTAACCTGTGATTTGTACCCGAAGGACGGGATCATCAAATAACTGTGATACAGCCCGTCCACGCAGATGTATTTACCGTGCGTGCAGTCGATTTGCTTCGGAGCGAAAAATTCGGCGCTCGGAATATTCTCCGTGTCTTTGCCGGCCGCCAGATAATCGGACACCACATTCTGCACTCGCTGTGCAAGAGGGATATCCGCGCTACTTTGACGGCAGAGAATGTTATACAGTACATCCACCGTGAATTCATCCTCGTTCTCCGGCGTAACGACTTCGTTTCCGCATTGCTTTAAATAGTTCATCGCTGTGCGGGCCGCAACCTGCAAGGAAGCGATAGCATCGTCCTCTTCGCCGCCGCTGCGTCTTCCCATGGATTCATATTCAAAGGAAATAAAAAAGCGGCGGGTAGTCGCTTCTTTGGAGCCGATGCGGTCTATCAAATGCAAATAATCCTCCTGAAGCATACGGCAGTTCGGATCGGTTTCCT
>JAMPBF010000253.1 GCA_023666805.1 Bacillota bacterium | reverse complement strand
GTCTCAATTTTTCTCGAATTTCCCTTAAGGAAATTCGTTTTTGCTAACGCAAAAACCGAAAAATTGAGGAGTGCATTTCCAGCAATGCTTCGATGACTTTTATCTGCTTTACGTAAATCTTTTTGATAACAATCCCACAGTACTTTGCCCTCCGTTGCTCTGCAACGGAGGGCAAAGTGTTATTGGACACGTACTGCGATTACGTCATGTTGGTTTGATTAAAATCTGTCAGCTCTGCGGAGCCCCGATGCGGCAATAATTTTTCCTGTATTCCTTGGGAGTGCAGCCCATAATACTTTTGAACTGCCTGTTAAAATTGGATAGATTTCTGAAGCCGCATTCAAGGGCGATTTCCGCTGCGGTTTTGTTTGTTCGTGCAAGCAGCTCACAGACCTTGTTTATCCTTATTTGGGACAGATATTCGATGGCGCCTGCTCCTACGGTTTGTTTGAAACGCCGCATAAAGTAGCTTTGACTGACATGTGAAATTTCGGCGAGACGTTCAACGGTTATATTTTCGGAAAAATTTTCGTTTATATATTCAATTGCCGAGCGAATTATGCCGCTTTTGTTCAGCGTGTTTTCATGCGCCTCGGAAATATCCCCGCTTTCCTCCAGCAGCCAAAAAAACCTCAGCAGCTCGCTTTTCATCAGCATATCAAGCCAAGGAGAGCTGCCCTTTGCGCAGGAAAAAATATTTTCCGCAGACGTTTTAAGCTCGTCATAATAAATGTGCTCCGCAGTTATGTGTGTGTTTATCTCGCACATGCCGTTTGTCAACGGTCTGATACATTCCGCAGAGCAGCGGCTGTTTTCGGCTGCTCCTAACATTTCGGCGCTGAATACAACGGTGTCGTAAAGCTGCCTGCTGTTTTCGCAAGGATAGATGGCATGCAGCATATTCGGCGGTATAACTATTATATCGCCTTTTGACGAAATAAACCTGTCGCTGCCGCAAATAAATTCCGCACGTCCCGAAATGATATAATTTATCTCAAATTCACCGTGCCAGTGCATCGGAACGTTTGCAAAATAATCCGGGATCAGACTTTTATAGTAGCTGAACGGGATCAGCTTGGAGCTGTGCCGCTTTTTCTCTTCGTATTCGGGCATAATCGCACCTCAAAAAAGGATATTATAGTATTATAAAATGATAGTATTTTACTTGATTTCGGCTGTTTCTTGTAGTATCATATCATAAGAAGAGAATTTTTGCAAGGCAAAAATCAAAAAAGAAAGGAATTTTTATTATGGCTGTGAACAATTGCCCCGCATGGCTTGACAATGCGGTTTTTTATGAGATCTACCCCCAATCCTTCTGCGACAGCAACGGAGACGGTATAGGCGATTTTAACGGGATCATAAGCAAGCTGGATTACGTAAAGGAGCTCGGCTGCACTGCAATATGGCTCAACCCCTGCTTTGAATCGCCCTTCGGGGACGCAGGGTATGACGTTTCCGACTTCTTTTCCGCTGCGCCGAGATACGGCACCAACGAGGATCTGAAGCGGCTTTTTGATGAGGTCCACAAAAGAGATATGCACATACTTCTCGACCTTGTACCGGGACACACCGCCGTAACGCACAAATGGTTCACAGAATCTATGAAGGCGGAGAAAAACGCCTATACCGACCGTTATGTTTGGACGGACAGCATTTGGGAGGAGCCTCGGGGAATGGGCTGTATCAGAGGCATTTCCGACAGGGACGGCTGCTGTGCGGTGAATTTTTTCTCCCACCAGCCCGCATTAAATTACGGCTTTTACAAGCCCGACCCGAATAAGAAATGGCAGCAGTCTATGGACAGCGAAGGAGCGAGAGCTACCTTAGAGGAGCTGAAAAATATTATGCGCTTTTGGCTGAAAATGGGCTGCGACGGTTTTCGTGCGGATATGGCCGGCTCGCTTGTAAAAAACGACGAGGACGGAAAGGGCACGATAAAGCTGTGGCAAAACGTTCGGGAATTTCTTGACAGGGAATTTCCGCAGGCGGCAATGGTCTCGGAATGGAGCGAGCCCGATAAATCGCTTCAGGGCGGCTTTCACATGGATTTCCTGCTGCACTTCGGACCGTCGCATTACAACGATCTGTTCCGCTGTGAAGAGCCGTTTTTCTCCCGCAGAGGCAAGGGCGACGTTTCCGAGTTTGTAAAAAAATATACGGAGAATTACGAGAAATCCGAAAGGAAAGGACTTATCTGTATACCCTCGGGCAATCACGATATGGACAGACTTTCCCGCAGCGTCCATGGCGACGATCTGAAAATCGCCTTTGCCTTCCTGCTTTCGATGCCGGGAGCTCCCTTTATTTATTACGGGGACGAAATAGGCATGCGATATGTAGAGGGCTTGACCTCGGTGGAGGGCGGCTACAACCGAACAGGCTCCCGCTCGCCCATGCAGTGGGACGACAGCCTCAATGCGGGCTTTAGCTCCGCACCTGCCGAAAAGCTGTACATCAAGCAGGACGAAAGCTGCGACCGTCCTACCGTAAAGGCACAGCTTGCGGACGAAAATTCCCTTTGCAATGAGATAAAAAGGCTCATCGGAATACGCCGGTCGCACCCTGCCTTGCAGAGCAAGGGCGAGATCGAATTTTTGTTTGCGGAAAAGAACGAATATCCCTTTGCTTATCTCAGAAGCGCAGGCGAGGAAAAAATCCTTACAGTCATCAATCCTGCCGACAGAGAAACCGTCTTCGAGTGCAAATATCGCATAAAAGAAAAAATATACTCCTTCGGCGGCGAGATCTCGGAGCATGACGGAAAAATAACCGTACCCCCTTGCTTTGCGGGATATTACAAGGTCTAATACTAATTTTCGATCAAAATACAGACATTTTTTGCTGTCGATCGAAAATCAGTATAAATGATGGGTGCGGCAGCCTGCGTACAATACAGCGCATATGCAATTATGAAGGAACTGTTGGCGGCGGCAATAAAAAGCGGCATGCTTAGCTAAACGCAAAATCTTATGCTGTTCCGCTTTAAAAGATAGACAAAGCCTGTATTTAAACCGAAATTAGTAATTATATTGCTCCACCAATTAAATCTTGAAGAATTTTGCGCCGAACCCTTGCCGAAAG
>JAMPBF010000252.1 GCA_023666805.1 Bacillota bacterium | reverse complement strand
CTTGCCGTACATATTCAGCCATGTATCGTCCTCATCGTTAATTCTGAGTCCGAATTTTTTATCCACATCGAACCATGTCTCAAAGTATACCGTAATTTCCTGCCCGATATCGCAGTCCACATCCATGTCATGATCTACCGAAAGCATTTCTCTTGTGATTTCGGGCAGATCCATCTCGGTCAATATGGACCGGGGAACATATCCGGCGTCGGCGTCTGATTTTTTTAGTTCTGTACGGATATGGTCGGCAAGCTGATTTGATATAAAATGACTGCATACGGCTTTTGCCTGATCGTGAATGATACCGAGATATTTCAGTCCGGTTTTATACCGGGCGCATAGCTTATCATAGGTGATCCCTTCATGCGCCGTTCCTTCAAAGAGGGCGAGATCGCCATGCCACTGTGCATAGCATTCGCCGTAGTCGATATTCGCTGCTTCTTCATAAGAGGCTATGATCTTAAAAGCGTCGCTGTCATAGTCGTGTAAAAATCTGTTTTCTTCTTCGTATGGTCTCATTCTGCACCTCCCGTTATTTTCCTGCGGCTCTTGCCACAGAGCGAGTCAGATTGACCGCTGTGGTCGTAGCATGAACGACGGACATCATATTCACCCTCACGCTTGAATCAAGTCCGAACTGCTGTGCGATCCTCGGTACTTCGTTTGCCGATAGCATAATACCGAGTCCGAGGAGCATATTGTTCGGGAAGGTCAGAAGACCGAGGAACAGCAGCGTTGTCTGCATAAACGCCGTCAGACAGATCGCCGCCACCTGCTTCATCCACTGATTGAATCCATCTGAATATCCTCTCGGTACGCTGAACATATACAGACTGCCTACCGCCATTTGAATAAGCAAAATACCTCCGCGCTTGATGTTTGCAAAGAATATTTTTATGACGCAGTAAGCAAATGCGATCATAGCGAGAAGGTGAAACAGATCAAAGTTCACCTGTGTTCCTACGGCAAAGCTGCCAATAAGCACACTTGAACTTTGCCCTGCAAGATCAAGCGATTGTCCTCCTGCGAATAGCGCCGATAGATCATGTGAGAAAGTGTTTTGCAGACTGATGCAGAATTTGTACAGTTCCACGGGTACGATTCCTATCAGAGAACAGGAAAAAAAACCTTTCAGAATATTTATCGCAGTAGTCTTAATATTCGCCCTGCCGCATTGATACTCAATTGCTACATCAAATATGGCAACTACCACTCCTGCAACAAACAGTGCCCAGCCGAACAGTGTAAAAAGGTGTATAGTCGCTTTTACCCAATCAAGGTCAAAGATTTCTGCACCCATATTGCCCATCATAGTGAAGAAATCGGCGACCGCATTGTAAATGGTTTCATAAAACCATTTCAGCATTGTATTCCAAATGGTGTTCGATATCTGCTCGCCGAGAAATTCAAATGTGCTGCTGATTGCATCGCCCATGCCGGAGAATATATCTCCGAGCCATTCAAACATAGCAGATCACCTCACCTTGTCTGTGCTGCATTCTCACAGTATCGTCCATATATACAGGGGAGCTGTGAGCGTAAAGATAAGGCATGCGAACAGGATAGCCGGAGCGGTGAATTCAAACATACCGTGCTTCCGATAATCAAAATATGCAGTGCCTAATTTAACAAAAAACAGTATTGCAAGTATCATATCGATTACGGGAAACACAACATTGTTGACTACAGTCTGAATCTGTCCTTTTGCGGAATTCCATGTGTTCTCAATAGCTGTCGCCACATCACCTGCCGCCAATGCAGGTACGGCGGCTGCAGCTAAAACAATTGTCAGCATTGCAAGCATAAGAAATATTTTCACAGTTTTCTTCATTAGCATTTTCCTCCAATCACTTTATTGATCTTTTCGTCTCCGATCTTCCGTATATGGATATTAAGGTTTATACAAAACTGAATTTCATCTTTCATACCCTCAGTTACCTTATCGCCGAATATCCACATTTCATCACAAAACCAAATCAGGCTGAGTCCTGCCGCCCTGCCTATCTCCCGTTCCCTCATGTCATTGTCATCAAGGCACAGCGCATAAAAATGCGGCACTACGGGAGCAGTGCCGCATTTCAGTGCATATCGGGCATATTCTTTGACTCGCTTTAGATTTTCTTCTACATTGCCGCCAAGGGGAGCGCAAATATACACTTTTTTCATTCCGCATCGTCCTTCTTGCGTTTGCGAGCAATAACACCGCAGGCGATAAGTCCTCCGAGGGCAACTGAGCCAAGTCCGATCCAAAATCCGATACGGCTGTCATCTCCCGTCTGAGGCGCAGGAGGCACGGGGATATTTACAGTCACTGTCTGTCCCTCATCTTCAATATCCGCATGATGTGCAATTTCAACACCGTTCCGGTACAGTGTTTCAAATATAACGATCTCTGTTGACTTTGCCAGACTGCCGGCATCAACCAAAAAGGATACTACAACTTCACCGTCAGGCTTTTCGGGTTTAAATGTGAAAGAGCTGCGTATAACCTCACCATTCACATATAAAGGCTCACCTGTACCTTTATTCATGAGAACTCCTTTGAGTGTATATTCCTTGTCGGGAGTAAGATTTATATATGATACAGTATCCTCAATGACTATCTCACTTTCAGCTGTTATCTCCTTTTTGCCGTCAACAAACACCTGTGTTCCGATTTTAGGGACTTTCACATTCACTGTCTGTCCTTCGTCCTCAATGTCCGCATGAACGGCAAGCTCTATGCCGTCCTTATACAGGCCTTCAAACACTACAATGTCGGTATCTGCCTTAATATACTTTGAATCAAAAGTAAAGGCTACGATAACTTCGCCTGTGGGTGTTTCGGGAGAAAAGACTGTTTCGGAATGGATTTCCTGACCGTCGATCAAAAGCGGTTTGCCTGTGGTCTTATCCATAAGAACACCTTTGAGAGTGTATTCCTTGCCGGGAATAAGATGCAAATATGCAACATTATCTTCAAGTGTAAACACCTCAGTTGCATTGATAGTCTTTTCACCACTGACAGTTGCTGTCGTTCCGATTTCGGGAATACGGTCATTTATTACGGTAATTTCGATGAGCTGCTCATGCTCGGACACAGTCACAGGGT
>JAMPBF010000251.1 GCA_023666805.1 Bacillota bacterium | reverse complement strand
AAGTCGGCTTTAAAATATAGACGAAGTCTATATTTTAAACGGGAATTAGTATTATTACGGAGGTTGTTATGGCAGTATTAGTAACGGGCGGCACGGGCTACATCGGCTCCCACACGGTGGTGGAGCTTTTACAGGCAAATGAGGACGTAATCGTTATCGATAACTTTTCCAACTCAAAGCCTGGAGTTATCAATGCGATTCAGGACATTACAGGCAAGGGCTTCGGCTTTTACGAGGGCGACGCTGCGGACAAGGAGCTTTTGCGCCGCATTTTCAGAGAGAATTTCATAGAAGAGGTGATACATTTTGCCGGCTATAAGGCGGTGGGCGAAAGCTGCAATAAGCCTGTAATGTATTACCGCAACAACATAGACACCACTCTTTCGCTTTTGGAGGTAATGGAGGAATTCGGCTGCCGCAGATTTGTGTTCAGCTCCTCCGCCACCGTTTACGGCATACCCGATAAGGTGCCCGTAACGGAGAGCTCTCCTCTATCTGCGATCAACCCCTACGGCAGCACCAAGCTTATGATAGAAAATATGTGCAGAGAGCTGTGCGCTGCCGACGAACGCTGGAGCATCGCACTTTTGCGTTACTTCAATCCCATCGGCGCTCATGAAAGCGGCAGGATCGGCGACGATCCCAACGGGATCCCCAACAACCTTATGCCTATAATTTTAAAGGTAGTGTCGGGACAAATGCCCAATCTTTCCGTTTTCGGCAACGATTACCCCACCCCCGACGGCACCTGTATCAGAGATTATATCCATGTGGTGGATCTGGCAAAGGGTCATTTGGCTGCAATTGCGGCGGTGCGCAGCGAGCACGGAGCCATGGCTTACAACTTGGGCACGGGCAAGGGCTATTCCGTCCTTGAAATAATAAACGCCTTTGAAAAGGTCAACAACGTAAAGGTTCCCTACGTTATTGCGGGCAGGAGAGCGGGAGATGCGGCAAAGTGCTATTCCGACCCATCTAAGGCAAACAGGGAATTAAAGTGGAAGGCCGAAAAAGGTATCGAGGCTATGTGCCGCGACGCTTGGGGCTTTATAGAGAAAAACAAATAAAAGCAAACACGGATCAAAGGGAGGAAAATATGCTGGAAACGGTAGCTTCATGCGCCCTTACGGTGGAGGAGACGGCGGTGATCAAGAAAAACCGCCTGCTTCCCCGACAGGAGACGGAGGGACAAAAGAGAATAGCCATAGTATCGGGTACTCATGGCGACGAGCTGGAGGGGCAGTATGTCTGTTACGAGCTGATACGCCGTATCAGCAGCGAGCCCGCAAGCTTAAACGGTATTGTGGATATATATCCCATGCTGAATCCGTTGGGGGCGGATGCGGTAATGCGGCAGATACCCTTGTACGACATTGACATGAACAGAATTTTTCCAGGCAGTGAAAACGGAACGCCTTGGGAAAATATGGCGAAAAAGGTATTTGACGACATCAGCGGAGCGGATCTGTGCATAGACATACATTCCAGCGATATTTTCCTGAGAGAGATCCCGCAGGTCAGAATAAGCCCCGAGCAGTCCCTTAAGCTGCTGCCGATCGCAAAGCAGATGAACGTGGATTTCGTGTGGGTGGGCAACAGCTCTGCGGTGCGGCCCTCGTCGCTCTGTCACAGCTTAAACGCCGCAGGTACCCCCTCCATAGTCGTCGAAATGGGAGCAGGAATGAAAATAACCAAGGAGTACGGAAGCCGCGTCATCGAAGGCATTTTTGCCGTAATGGCAAAAATGGGGATCTGGACGGGCAAGGTGCAGGAGGTTTCCAACCCCATAGTTTCCAGCGACGGCGAGGTTACTTATATCCACTGCAACAAAAGCGGCGTGTTTGTCCCGCTGATACAAAATTGGATAGGAATATGCTGCGGTGATCATATCGGAGATATTATAAACGTGTTTACAGGCGAGGTCGAGGAGGAAATAATCTCCCCCGTTTCGGGAATGGTGTTTACCTTAAGGGAATATCCCGTTGTTTCCGACGGCAGTCTTATCGCCAGAATTTTAGGAGGCGGAAGATGATCAAGGAAAGCATTTACAGGTTTGCCTCCGCATACAGAGGCGATTTTGAGGTAAGCGCCTATAGGTTCAACAAGGGCGAAAAATCCTGCTGCATTGTGGGAGCGCTGCGAGGCAGCGAGATACAGCAGCTTTACGTCTGCTCCAAGCTTATAAGGGAGCTGAAGGAGCTGGAAAAGCAGTGCAGGATCAGCTATAACAACGAAATAACCGTTATCCCCTGCGTAAACCCCTTTTCCGTCAATATAGGCAGAAAATACTGGTGCAGCGACGACAGGGATATTAACAGGGATTTCCCCGGCAGCAGCGAAGGAGAGCCCACCCAAAGGATCGCCGCCGCCCTTTTGGATACGGTAAAGGAGTACCGCTACGGAATACAGTTTCCTTCCTTCTACATTCAGGGCGATTTTATCCCTCACGTCAGAATGATGGAAACGGGCAGGGAAAACGTCAGCCTTGCCAGTCTTTTCGGCTTGCCCTACGTTGCGCTGAGAAAGCCCCAGCCCAGCGAGGAATCCACCCTGAACTACAACTGGCAGATGAGCGGCACAAGCGCCTTTTCGGTCTATGCCCGAGAAACGGAAAGCATAGACGAGGAGGGCGCAAACATGGCGGTAGCCGCAGTGCTCAGATTTCTGTCGAGAATGGGAATGATCAAGTATCAATGCCACGGCGGCTATATGTCCACGATTTTCGACGAGGACAGCCTTATGCCCGTAAAATCTCCGTCAGGCGGCATTTTCCACAGCCTTAAAAGACCCGGTGACGAGGTCGTTCAGGGCGAGATTATGGCTGAGATCCTTCACCCCTATGAAAATACGGTAGTAGGCGAGGTGAAAGCCCCCTGCAACGGAATAGTGTTTTTTTCTCACATATCTCCCTTGGTTTCTCGGGATTCGCTTTTGTATAAGGTTATAAAAAGGCTGAGAAATTGACGCTTGCCCTCTTGTTTTGCATACGGCTTTGACGCATTTGGCGGCAGCCCTCGGACTGTCGAAAAAAGTTCAATGCGGCGGCAAATTATGAACCTGTACAGCGGGCGGGGCAAGCCCCGCCCCTACATTATGC
>JAMPBF010000250.1 GCA_023666805.1 Bacillota bacterium | reverse complement strand
AAACCTTGTTATGGTCGTCGGGGTATTCAAAGCTGACGTCCTCAAACACTATCTCGCCCTTAGGATCGGAAAGCTCCCTTGCGCCGGGCTCGTCGAAAATTTCTATATCTGCGTCAATTATCTCCAAGAAGCGCTCGATACCCGTCATTCCCCTTTGAAACTGCTCCGCAAATTCAATAATACGGCGGATCGTGGCAATAAGGGTGGTAACATACAGCATATACGCCACCAGATCTCCCGGCTCGATCATTCGGTTTATCATAAAAATGCCGCCTGCCACCACCACGGTCATATACATAAGCCCGTCAAAGATCTTGACCGAGGTCTGAAACGCCGCCATATATTTGTAGGATTCTTTTTTTATATCCAAAAATTTGCCGTTGTCCCGCTCAAATTTCTCGGATTCCACCGCCTCGTTGGTGAACGCCTTTACCACCTTATGTCCGAGCAGACTGTCCTCTATGCGGGCGTTAAGCTCGCCTATCTGATTGCGCTGCCTGCGGAACGCCCCTCTCATGCGTTGGTTCAGCTTGGTGCATACCACCGTCATTACAGGCACGCACACGAAAATAAGCAGCGTCAGCCAAAGATTTATCTGAACCAGAATAATGAAGGAAACGACGGTTTTTATTGCGGCAATAAAAAATTCCTCGGGACAGTGGTGGGCAAATTCCGTAACGTCAAACAGGTCGTTGGTTATCCTGCCCATTATCTGTCCTACCTTGGTGTTGTTGTAATAGGTGTTGGAAAGCTGCTGCAAATGACTGTATGCGTCCCGCCGCATATCGGTCTCTATCTTCGCACCCATAACGTGACCGGTGTTCGCCATATAATATCCCGCAATGCAGTCTATCACCCGCAGCACCAAATAGAGCACACCCAGCCCCGCCACCGTATTTACCGATAATGCCGCCAGATCCCGCAGTCCTTCGTTGGTGATATAGCGCATGATAAGCGGAAGCACCAGCTCACACACGGTGGTAAGCGCCGCACAAAACAGGTCGGTGAACAGCGTCAGCTTATACTTTTTGAAATAAGGCACAAATCGGCGTATTAATTCCTTTGAAGCATATTGTTTTGATTCCATTGCTTTGATCAGTCCTTTTTTATATTTTCACATTATATTATACAAAACTGCGGAGCTTTTTTCAAGGGCATGATCCGAAAAAGCAAGCGTTTGATCCGATAAACACGGTGTGAAAAATTTCTTTTTTGCAATTGACTTTTCGGAAATTTTGTGATATACTTTTATCAGTCGAGTAGCGTAATGCGTAAGTCCGGATTCGGGCTTGCGCATTATTTTTTTGCGCTGACGGACATTTTTGCGGATCGGGAGGTAATTATGAATACGGAAAACAAAATGGCGACCAACTCGGTAAACAGGCTGATTTGGACTATGGGACTGCCTATGATATTATCGATGGTGCTGCAAGCGCTTTACAATGTGGTGGACACAATATTTGTCATCAATTCAAACGCAGCCACTCAGGGCAACGCCGCATTGACAGCGGCTTTCCCGATACAGATACTGATCATCGCCGTGGGAGTGGGAACGGGAGTGGGCATCAATGCAATGCTTTCCCGAAAGCTTGGCGAGGGGGACAGGGAAACGGTCAATCGGGTCGCAGGCAACGGAATTTTTCTCGCCTTTGTTATTTATGCGGTATTCCTGCTGTTCGGCTTATTTTTGGCAAAGCCCTATATGCGCCTTATGTCAAGCGACGATACCGTTATCGGCATGGGGGCGCAGTATCTGCAAATCTGCTGCTGCCTTTCCTTCGGCGCTGTGGGATTTACGGTTTACGAGCGGTTTTTACAGGCGACGGGAAAAACGGTGCATTCCATGGCTGCACAGATAGCGGGTGCTGTCTGCAACATTATTTTGGACTATTTATTCGTTCTTGTATTCGACCGGGGAGTTTCGGGTGCGGCATGGGCAACGGTCATCGGTCAAATGCTCTCGCTGCTCACGGCAATGATACTGCATTACAGCATGAATAAGGAAATAGACGGGCATATAAGGTACATAAGACCTGTCGGAAATATTATTAAGACGATATACAGGATCGGTATCCCCGCCGCTGTTATGCAGGCGCTGCTGGCAATTATGATGTTTATTGTGCTTCAGATATTCAAGGTGATCGATAACGGCGTTACAGCCGCTTTAATGGTCAATGCCTACGGAATATATTACAAGATCATGCAGATAGCCCTGTTCGCCTGCTTCGGACTGAGCAACACCCTTATTACCGTGGTATCCTTTAATTACGGAATGAAAAACAAAGAAAGATTGAAGCAAACGTTAAGATTCGGCATTTTAAATTCCGTTATTGTGTCGGCGTTAATTATGCTTATTTTCCAGATCTTCACCGCACCGACAGCTCAATTGTTCGGGCTGTCGCTGCCCGAGGTGTCCGCCGACGGAATTGCAAAAGCGGATATTTTATCCGCCTGTGAGACCGCTATGCACATTTCCACATTGGGATATATTTTCATGGGTGTAAGCGTTGCGGTCCAAGGGATCTTGCAGGGCTTGCGCAATGTTTACAAGCCTATTGTGATCTCGCTTTTGCGGCTTATAATATTTGTCGTTCCCTTTGCCTTGATCTTCTGCACAGGCGAAAATCCCGCCGTCGATTTTTGGTGGACGTTCGTTATCGCAGAGATTTTAACGTCGGTATGCTCCCTGCTGCTTTTGAAAAAAACATGCGGGAAAGTGTTGGCGGACTTGTAATGCCAATAATCATTTAAAAATTCATCGGGCTGTCAAAAAAGTCCGATGGGGCGGCGGTTATCAGTCTATGCGGCGGACGGCTTGAACGCCAAAAATCCCGCACCGCAAGCGGATTTGCTTGGTTGGTGCGGGATTTTTGATTTTGAGGGTTGTGACATTGTTATCAAATAGATTTTATGGGTGTGAAAATATAAAAAAAGATCCTTATTTGTTGGGAGCGTATCTGCTGCCCGCCATGCGGGCGGTGATATTGTTGCCAAAAAGATTTTCACAGCAGCCGGTCAAAGCTGCGCCTGCTGTATATAAACCGCCTTACCTCCATAACATCGCCGATGACCACATAAAAGACAGTATAATTCCCGACGTAAATTCTGTAGT
>JAMPBF010000024.1 GCA_023666805.1 Bacillota bacterium | reverse complement strand
GCGGCGACTTTAAAAGATAGACTTTGTCTATCTTTTAAAGCGAAAACAGTATAAACGCAAAAACCGCACAATTATTCACTTGTGCGGTTTTTTAAAAATATACGGAATAATGAAAATCGAGGAGAATATGAAAAAGAAAAAAACTAAGGAAAGAGCTAAAGAAAAAGCCATTGACAGCGCTTTAGGCGTTTTTATCGGCTTGCTGGCAGCAGCCTTCGGCTGCTTAAGGGGCGTTATCGACGGAGGAGTGTATCTGTTGTTTTTATGGGTCTTTATCATAGGCTATATTCTTGTAAACGCTCTGCCCATGGTTTTCAGCCTGAAGATACCCACACTGAGGCTAAAGGTATGCCGCCATGGGGTGATCTGCCTGAAGGGCTTTATAACGGCGCTGATATTGTCGGCGGGCGCTCACGTCTACTTTGCGGCAGTCCTTATCCCCGATAAATGGCAGGAGCTTCTTTGGAGCGGCTTGGTATGCTTTGTCACGCTGTTCGTGCTGTTTTGGAACGGAATGATCTCGGTATACGCCGCTTCGGTGCAGTTAGGCGTGCGAAAAAGGTTAGCGGGCTTAATGATGGGCTTGGTGCCTGTTTTAAATCTGATAATGCTGCGAAGGATCATTTCCGTCGTGTCCGAGGAAATATATTTTGAAAAGGAAAAAATCGAGCTGAACGAAAGCCGAAAAGCCGAAAGCATCTGCCAAACCAAGTACCCGATCTTGTTCGTTCACGGCGTATTTTTCCGAGATTTTAAATATCTGAACTACTGGGGCAGGATACCCGAGGAGATAATCAAAAACGGCGGCAAGGTTTACTACGGAAATCACCAGTCCGCCGCCTCGGTAAAGGACTGCGGCGAGGAGATAGCCGCCAGGATAAGAGGCGTTACGGCGGAAAGCGGCTGCCCCAAGGTGAACATAATAGCTCATTCCAAGGGCGGGCTTGACAGCCGTTATGCCATAGCCAACTGCGGAGTTGAAGACATGGTGGCTTCCCTGACCACCGTAAACACTCCCCACCGGGGCTGTATTTTCGCCGAGTATCTCCTGACCAAGCTGCCTCAAAAAATGCAGCAGTCGGTGGCGCTGACCTACAACACCGCAGCGGCAAAATTAGGCGATCAAGCCCCAGATTTTATGGCGGCGGTAAGCGATCTGAGAGCGGACAAGTGCGGCAAATACGACCAGGAGCTGACTGTGCCCGACACCGTTTACAAGCAAAGCGTCGGCTCTCTTTTAAAATACGCTGCGGGCGGCAGATTTCCGCTGAATTTCACTTATAACATGGTGAAATATTTCGACGGTCCCAACGACGGACTGGTATCCGAGCCCGCCTTTAAATACGGGGAAAAATACACGCTTATAACTCCAACCGGCATGAGAGGCATCTCTCACGGCGATATGATAGACCTGAACAGAGAAAACATTAAAGGCTTCGACGTAAGAGAATTTTACGTGCAGCTGGTGAAGGAGCTTAAGGATAAAGGATTGTGATTCGGCATGGCAATAACATCTTGACAGAAATAAAAAAAGTGATATAATTAATATTAGAGCCGTCGGATTTACAGACATCAATTCGGCAAAACGGCATAAATATTAAAGGAAAGAAGAGGCAATCTGTATGAGCAAGATCGATTTAACCAAGTATGGCATTACCGGCACAACCGAGATTGTGCGCAATCCTTCCTACGAGGAGCTTTTTAAGGAGGAGACCAAGCCCGAGCTTGAAGGCTACGAAAAGGGTCAGGTAAGCGAGCTGGGCGCCGTTAACGTAATGACGGGCATTTACACCGGACGTTCTCCCAAGGATAAGTTTATTGTAATGGACGAAAACTCCAAGGACACCGTTTGGTGGACCTCCGACGAGTACAAGAACGACAACCACCCTGCAACCAAAGAGGCTTGGGCTGCCTGCAAGGATATTGCCAAGAAGGAGCTTTCGGGCAAGAAGCTGTATGTTGTAGACGCATTCTGCGGTGCAAACAAGGACACCCGCATGGCTATCCGCTTCATTATGGAGGTGGCTTGGCAGGCTCACTTTGTTGAAAATATGTTTATCCTCCCCACCGCCGAGGAGCTGGAAAGCTTTGAGCCCGATTTCGTGGTATTCAACGCCTCCAAGGCTAAGGTAGAAAACTACAAGGAGCTGGGTCTTAACTCCGAAACCGCAGTGGTATTCAATATCACCGACCGGGAGCAGGTTATCATCAACACCTGGTACGGCGGCGAAATGAAGAAGGGCATGTTCTCCATGATGAACTACTATCTGCCGCTTAAGGGTATCGCTTCCATGCACTGCTCCGCAAACACGGACATGAACGGCGAAAACACCGCTATTTTCTTCGGTCTTTCCGGCACCGGCAAGACCACCCTTTCCACCGACCCCAAGAGACTGCTTATCGGCGACGACGAGCACGGCTGGGACGACAACGGCGTATTCAACTTCGAGGGCGGCTGCTACGCCAAGGTCATCGATCTTGACAAGGATTCCGAGCCCGACATTTACAACGCTATCAAGAGAAATGCACTTCTTGAAAACGTGACCCTCGACGAAAACGGCAAGATAGATTTCAAGGACAAGAGCGTTACCGAAAACACCCGCGTTTCTTATCCCATCACCCATATAGAAAAGATCGTAAGACCCGTTTCCTCCGCTCCTGCGGCTAAAAACGTCATCTTCCTTTCCGCCGACGCATTCGGCGTGCTTCCTCCCGTTTCCGTTTTGACTCCCGAGCAGACCCAGTATTACTTCCTCTCGGGCTTTACCGCAAAGCTTGCGGGCACCGAGAGAGGGATCACCGAGCCTACTCCCACCTTCTCCGCTTGCTTCGGTCAGGCTTTCCTGGAGCTTCACCCCACCAAGTATGCCCAAGAGCTTGTTAAGAGAATGGAAAAGAGCGGCGCCAAGGCTTACCTTGTAAACACGGGCTGGAACGGCACCGGCAAGAGAATTTCCATTAAGGACACCCGCGGAATTATCGACGCTATTTTAAACGGCGATATTCTTAACGCACCCACAAAGAAGATCCCCTACTTCAACTTTGAAGTGCCCACCGAGCTTCCCGGCGTTGATCCCAAGATCCTCGATCCCAGAGACACTTATGCGGACGCTTCCCAGTGGGAGGAAAAGGCACAGGATCTGGCAGGCAGATTTATCAAGAACTTTGCTAAGTACGAGGGCAACGAGGCAGGCAAGGCATTGGTTGCGGCAGGTCCTCAAAAGTAATAATACTGATTCCAATTTAAAATATAGACTTTGTCTGTATTTTAAAGCGGAAACAGTATAAAAAGCTATATATTTTCCGCCTAAAGGATTCCTTTAGGCGGTTTTTTTTGAAACAGATCATATCAGCTCCCCGATCTCGGAATTAAAGTCGTCCAGTAAAATTCTAAGGGCGGTAAAGGCGATCACCGAATAAGTATCGGCTTCCTTGGGAATGGTCACGGGCACCTCGAGAGGCTGTATCTTTTTTCCCGAAAAGGCGGTGAGCTCCCGATTTAAGGACACCACCATGCTGTCGTCGGAAAGGCTGCTGTAGGAAAAGCTGTCGGTTTTTCCGAAGCCGCAGGTGATCACATGAAGGCTGCCGTCCTTCAGCGTTTTGATCTGCTTCCCGTTTTCGGAGCAGGCTATAACGGTGGCATTCGGAGGAAATTCAAAATCTGGGACGCAGTCCTTTTTCAGCAGGAATACGGGATTATCCACCTCGATCTTGCCGAATTTGGGAAAATCCGCCGCCAAAAGCTCATAGCCCTTTCCCCACTGAAATGCGGAATTGTTTTTAATGTAGGTGATCCGGTAGGTTTCGGATAAAATGCCCTCCAGTAACAGCTTAAAGCTGTTATCTGTTTCATCGCCCGTTATGAAAATATTAGTCATAGCTTCCTCCGCAGCTTTTTTTTACTAATATTTCCGAAAAATAGGCTTGTATACGTTTTTGCGCATACAAGCCTTATTATATTAATAACGCATTCTTGACAGAAGCTTAAAATTATTGCTCCTGTGATTGTTCCGCAAGCCATTCGGGCATAACCGCATTTTTTGGATCGTCAATCCGGCTTTGGATATAATCCAAGTATTCCTTGTAATCGTCGTTCATTTCGCCTCTGTTTATCCACTCGGGGAGCTTGTCGGGACTTGCGTTTTCTATGTCAAAGACAAATTTCTGCTCCAAAGGCACAGTATTTCCCTCATCGTCCTTGGCATTGCCGCTGAAGCTGACTGATATGGTTTTATCATTCTGTTCCATAACATAATTTAAATTTACACATTTTTTATACCTTGAGCACAAATAGTCTTTCCACATATACATAGGCGAATTTACAGCGTCGTAAACGGGGACGCTTTTTCTGCTGATTGAATTTGTTGCATATGTTGGTCCGTCGCTTCCGCTCAGAACTATAGGATTGCCGAAAAACGGATAAACCAGTGAATAGCTGTCGTTAAATTCAATGGAAGCGCTGTTGATCGTGCAATCTCTGTGATCGAATATTATCAGACCCGAGTACAGAAAAACTCCGCCCAATGCAATTGCGGCAAGCAAAATCAGCGCCAGTATTACGGATAGAATTATCAGAGGGATTTTTACGGATTTTTTCATTTTGCCCTCCTTAAGGTTATATTTATTATTGCGCCATACCCAGCTTCAAAGCCCTGATATTAGCTTCGATCAGGTTCGCCTTTTTTGGGGGCACTACCTTTTTAACGGTCTTTTCTATGGTGGCCTCGTCGCCTAATCCCGTTTCCTTTATCATCTTGCCTAAAAGGATAACGTTCGCCATTCCCTTCAGATCGTTGTCACCCGCAAGCTTGGTGGCGGGAACGTAGTAGCAGTCTATATCGGTTCGGTCGCTTTTGCCGTCAACAAGCGTGCTGTCGATAAAGCATTTGCCTCCCGTCTTTACGGCGCCGATAAATTTATCGTAGCTGGGGGTGTTCATTACCAGCAGCCGGTCGGGTTCGAGCACCAAGGGCGAGCCGATAGGATCGTCGCTTATGCATACGGAGCAGTTGCAGGTGCCGCCTCTCATTTCCGGACCGTAGGAGGGAAGCCATGAGACCTCCTTGCCCTCGTACAAGCCCAAATATGCAAGCATTTTGCCGATAAACAGAATGCCCTGTCCGCCAAAGCCCGCTAAAAGTATATCGTTTGTCATCTTACAGCGCCCTCCTTAAATACTCCCAAGGGATAATAGGGTATCATCTCGTCTTTAACTCTTTGAAGCGCTTCCGCAGGAGTTTTGCCCCAGTTGGTGGGACAGGTGGACAATACCTCGATAATGGAAAAGCCCTGCTTGTTCTTTTGGAACTCGAAGCCCTTTCTTATAGCCTTTTTTGCGTTCATTACCGACTTGGGGTCGATAACGGTGACCCTCTCCGCAAGCGCTACGCCGCTAAGCTGTGAAAGCATTTCGCAAACTCTGACGGGGAAGCCCTCTACGTTGGGATTTCTGCCGTAAGGGGTGGTCTGGGTCACCTGTCCGGGAAGGGTGGTGGGCGCCATTTGTCCGCCGGTCATTCCGTAGGTGGTGTTGTTGATGAAGATAACGGTGATATTTTCGCCTCTTGTGGCAGCGTGAACGGTTTCGGCAGTGCCTATCGCAGCCAAATCGCCGTCGCCTTGGTAGGTGAATACGAATTTGTCGGGATTGGCTCTTTTTATTCCCGTGGCAACTGCGGGAGAACGTCCGTGAGAAGCCTCCAGCATATCGCAGTTAAAGTAATCGTAAGCCATAACGGAGCAGCCCACGGGGCATACGCCGATAGTGTCCCCCTCTATTCCCATTTCGTCTATGACCTCGGCAACCAAGCGGTGAACTATACCGTGGGTGCAGCCGGGGCAGTAGTGCAGAGGCACGTCGCAAAGAGCGTGAGGTCTTTTAAATTCCGGCATATTATTCGCCCTCCTTTCCTGTCATTTCCTTGATCTTGTTCAGTATTTCGGCGGGGCTGGGGATAACTCCGCCTGTTCTTCCGAAAAATTCCACGGGCTTGGAGCATTCCAAGGCAAGCTTTACGTCGTCCACCATTTGTCCCATGGACATTTCCACCACAAGGATCTTCCCTGCGTTCTTGCAGGCTTCCCTGATCTCCTTGTCGGGATAAGGCCACAGTGTTATGGGTCTGAACACGCCTGCCTTGATCCCCTCTTTTCTTGCTAATTCCACTGCGGATTTAGCCAGTCTTGCCACAGAGCCGTAGGCGGCTATAACGATTTCTGCGTCCTCACATTTGTAGCTTTCGGACATTCTCTCGTTTGCCTTTACCTGCTCATAGCGTTCAAATCTTGCCCTTACCTTGTCCTCAAGCTCCTGCGCCTGAAGATAAAGGGAATTTATGATATTATGCTCTCTCTTATTCTTGTGACCGCTTGCCGCCCAAGGCTTGTTTGATGCGTCGGACATCTTTATTTCCGCATTTTCGTCAAAAGCGACGGGCTCCATCATCTGTCCCAAAAGTCCGTCGGCTAAAATGACGGCGGGCATTCTGTACTTATCCGCCAAATCAAATGCCTTTGTTACCGTATCCGCCATTTCCTGAACGGTGGAGGGGGCGAAAACCAGCACATGGAAGTCGCCGTGACCCAAGGCTCTTGTCACCTGCCAGTAGTCCGCCTGAGAGGGCTGAATACCGCCAAGTCCGGGGCCGCCTCTTTGCACGTTGATTATCACGCAGGGCAGATCCGCCCCCGCTATGTAGGAAATTCCCTCGGTTTTAAGAGAAATTCCGGGAGACGAGGAGGAGGTCATGCAGCGTATCCCCGACCCTGCGCAGCCGTAAACCATATTTATTGCCGCTACCTCGGATTCCGCCTGTAAAAATACTCCTCCCACCTTGGGCATACGCTTTGACAGGTATGCGGAAATTTCCGTCTGAGGGGTTATGGGGTAACCGAAAAAGCACTTGCAGCCCGCTCTGATGGCAGCCTCTGCCAAAGCCTCGTTGCCCTTCATAAGTGTAAGCTCGCTCATTTCTTTTCCCCTCCTTCGATCGTGATTGCGCAATCGGGACACATCATAGCGCAAAAGGCGCAGCCTATGCACTTTTCCTCGTCAATGCAGATTGCGGTGTAGTAGCCCTTTTTGTTTAGCTTTTCCTGCTGTATTTCCACAATTTTCTTGGGACAGGCGGTGGCGCATAAGCCGCAGCCCTTACAGCGGTCGAAGTCTACCTTCATTTTTGCCATACTTTTTAAGCTCCTTTCCTTTCTTTAAGAGTTTCGGATATTTTTATAAGATACCTTATTCCCAAAATAAAATTTACTGCCGGTATCAGGGCAAGGATAACAAACAAAACCTTTTCAGCCTTGCTTTTGTTCTCGGTCAGCGTATATCTTATACAGCCGTTGGTCACCAACAGACACTGCATAAAAGCCATAAGCAGCATCGCTCCCCAAATCAAAAACTGACCGCCTATCAGCACAAGCACTGCTATAACGACTATGTTTGCAAGGGGTATGAACAGGAGCAGTATCAAGCCCACCAAATTTTGCAAAAGCTTGATCAGTCCCTCCGACGCCAGCGGTCCGCCGAACTCTATAAACCACTGAACGGCTATAACAAGCTGGATCACCGAAAATACGAAATATATAACTGCCGAAGGCATACCTGTTATAATAAGCCTTTTCGCACCGATAAGCTTTTCCTGCCCGTTGTAATTGCGGTTTTTCTCCGTGGGATAAATATGTCCTCTTATATAAACGGCGGCAGACAGCAGGAACAGCACAACTCCGATTATAACGAAAAGCGCCGTTTCCCCTTTAGCGCCCTGGGCTTCCGCAAAGCCCATAAAAGCCCCTGCCACCGCCGAATACATTGCTGCGGGAGCAAGGAACACGGTGATGTAATAAACCGCACCCTTTGACAGCAGATGACGGCGGAAGATATCCGCAGCTATAAGCCCGACGTACATTACGGCCAAGCCCACTGCGACCCATTTGTTGGCGAGTATTACGTTCAGTATATTTATGGAAGGGTCTAAATACATTGATGCACCTCCGTATAACTATTTGTATAATTTTTACAAAATAAACGAATTGTAATAATGCAGGCCGATTAATTTATACGATTTGTATATTTCTTTCATAAAATACTAAACATTAAATTTTGCTTCAGCCTGCTGCTATATTATATAACAAATTCTCCTGTTATGCAAGTGCCTTTTTGGTTGTAATTATTTCCTGATTATCCGAAGCAAAGGGCTTCAACGGCAATATGGGAAATTTTCTCCCTGGCGGACATATTGTCGTACCATTTGCGGTCGTCATATTCCTCGCCGCCTATCAAAATATCGCCGCTGTAAAAAATCTGACCGAAGTCCCTGCCCATAAATTTTGCCGCAGCGGCAAAGGCGGCACATTCCATTTCCACGGTTTTGCAGCCCTCGGCTCTTCTGTATTCTATCATTTCCTTTGTTTCCCGGAAAAGTCCGTCGGTTGTCCAGGTGGTACATTCTATGTAAGGCACTTTAAGCCTTTTAAGGGTGCTTTCAAGCTTTTTCACTGTTTTTTCGGATAAATCAACCGTTCGGGAGGGGGCAAGGTACTGATAGGACGCACCCTCGTCTCTTAGCGCCTTGGTGGGGATCACAACGTCTCCCGAGGGGATTTGATCCAATACTCCGCAGCCGCCGCAGGCGATTATTTCCTTTACGCCGTTGGCGTAGAGATAATGAGAAAAGGAAGCGGCTCCCGCCGAGCCCACAGGGGCTTGCATCATGCAAAGCTCCTTTCCCTTATAATTTATTTTGATTACGGGGAAATCCCGCATTTCCGAGTTATAGCCGCCGATCACCTCGCCGCCGTATTTCTGCCGATAATCCTCAAAAACCTCGGCAAAAAAGGGCATAAAGCAAAGCTCGGGAAACTGTCCGTTCTCGTAGTCGTACGCCTCCCTTGGATCAAGGAGCGCCTTTTCCTCGGTGCTGTATTCCAAAACGGGGAAATCGTTTTTTACTATCATATAAAATGCCTTTCTTACTGCTCCCACAAGGGCTTAACATATATTTCCGTTTCCATTGCGTTTTCAATGTTCATAAGATTTTTTGCCTCTGAACAGGTGAAAAGCAGAGGGACCCTTGCCGCCTTGGCGATCTGCTCCGCATAATCTGCGGAAGCGGCAACGGTTTTGCTGTCGGTAAGCCTGCCTAAGTTGGAATTGTTGATTATCCCGCTGCAATCAAGTCCGCTTGCCTGCTTTATTTCCTCCAGAAGCTCCAAAGCCTCCTCGGGGGTGGAGGTCAGGTAGCGGTATTTATTTATTACGTAATAAAGCGCCAAGTCGGTGCGGTTTTTCAGAATACCGCCGTATCTGCCCAAGGCTATTGCCCCTTCGGGGTCGCCTCCCACGTCTATCACCGTATGGGCGCCGCCGTTTATTATCGCCCCCAAATCAAAGCTTAAGGCGGGAATATCCAAGTTTGAGTTGGCGTACATGGGAACGACCAGATCTATGCCCCTGTCGGCAAACAGCTCCCCGAAATCCGCCGTGCGGAAATAGGGATTTACTATATCCAGATCCACCACGGTGACCCTTTTGCCCTCCGCCGCAAGCCTTAGTGCGATATTTACCGCCACATTGGTCTTGCCGCAGCCGTAGTGACCGGTTATTATGGTGATTTTGGGAAAGGGAAAGTCCATTGTTTCGCCCCCGTATTGCAATATTCTATTTATTTTAACATATTTTTACCCAAAAGTAAAGAAAAAATTGCGCACTGCGAAAAAATCACAGTGCGCAATTGGTCGGCGGTTTAAGCATAATAAGCGTTTTCAAATATCTCGCTGAATTCGGGCATGCCTGAAAGGGCAGCAAAGAAGATCGCCATAAAAATAATGCTGATGACTATGCCGATAGCGTTAACTATAAGCATTGCTCTGCAATAATTCTTTTTGTTGGTGGGAGTGGTGCTGCTGAAGCCCCACACAAAAAGTAAAATTATGCTGATGGTCCCCAGCATTGTGGTGAGCAGTATAGTGCCCAGCCACTGTCCCAAGGTCATGGGCTGTTCCTGAACTGGCTGATTCATGATCGGCTGCTGATATTGGGGCTGACCGTAGGCTGGCTGATTATAGCCTTGACCCTGATAGGGCTGCTGATATGACTGCTCGGGCATGCCCGCATTTTCCACATACTGCATTCCGCATCTTGGGCAGATGTTGATATGATCCTCAAAGGTGTTGCCGCAATTTTTACAGGTTTTCGACATTGGTGATCCCTCCGTGACAAATTCATAAAAGCTCTTTGTACTTAACATTTTAACATAAGAAAGCTCCGCTGTCAATAGACGAGGCAGGATTTGGCTTACGGCTGCTAAAGCGGGGCGCTTCTGTTTGTATAATATGTCAATTGAAATAAAAAGCTTTTGCTGTTATAATGAATGTAATCACAGCTTTTAGGAGGGACAAAAAATGATTTGTAAATATTGCGGCGCTGAAATTTCCGAGGGCAGCAGATTCTGTACCTCCTGCGGGAAGGAGCTGGAGGAGATAATCCTTACCGATGAGGCTTCCGCAGCCGACGCAAAGGAAAACGCACTTTCCGAAAGCGGGAGCGGAGCGCCCGAGATCGGCGGAGATGCGGTTTCGGAAAAGGAAGAGAGCCTTTTGTCGGCAGAGAACGCAGCCGAGACCGGCAAGGGCTATTCCCCTGCGGCGGACGGCGCACTTGATACGGAGGAGATCGGATCGGGCGGAGAGGGCATTGCCTATTCTCCCTCGGGCGTGCCTTTAACTGCGGCGGAAACGGTTTATACCTCTGCTGCGGCGGGAGACGGGGCGGTTTATACGGCTCCGATAACGGTAAAGCCCTCAAAAAAGCGCCCCAAGGCGGGCAAGGGACAGACCGTGCTGGTTTCCGTGCTGCTGGGTATTTTTATATTCGTTTTCACCTTTGCCGCAGAAACGCTTATGCTGGCAAGGACGGCTTTTATTAAAGGAAACGTTTCCGACGCCATAGCCTCGGTCAATCCCGCCGACGCAAAAATCGGAAAGCTTTTGCAGTCCGAGGGCATGAAACCGACCTTGGAGGAAATGGGCGTCGATTTCACCGCCATAAGCGAGGACACCACCGTGGGAGAGTTTTTGGCGTCTCTGTCGGTGGATATACCCATGAGAGGCGAGGACGTGGAGGCGCTTTTGGAGGAAACCGACATCATGGCGGAGCTGTCTGCGGTTGCCGCCGACTATGAGGGCTATCTTATCACGGGTCACGGAGGGGATTATTTAAGTGCCAAAAAGCTGCTTTCCGTGATCTACAGTCACAAGGAGGATATTTTAAAGTACACCGGCGTGGATATATCCGAATACTCCGATAAGATAGAGGGAACCGTTGAAAGCATGAAAACGCAGATCAAGGATATGAACGCCGAAAACGCCTTGGGCAGCTTGGGCAGAATGTCTTATATACTGCTGAATCCCGTAACCGTCGTGTGTGTTGCGATATTCGCCTTGGTTTTAACGGCGCTGATCACGGTCATTACGGGCAGACCCTTTGCCGCCTTGCTGACCTTGGGGATCGGCTCGGCTCTGTCGGGACTTATATTCTTTGGGGCTGCGGTGCTGCACCCGCTGATATTCTCCGTTTCCGTGCCTTACGGAAACGATCTGTCGGGAATTTTGACCAAGCTGTTCAGAACCTCTCTGTTTGACGATATGATCGGTATCTCCCTTATTTTTATCGGAATAGGCGCTTTGCTCATCGCCATAAAGGGTATCCAGCACTCGGTCATCAAAAGAAGAGAAAGAAGAGCGGCGGCGCAGCAGGGATAAATAAGCAAATTTTAATACTAATTTCTGTTTAAAATATAGACTTCGTCTATATTTTCAGTCGGCAGCCAAAATCTTCTGTTTTGGCGAAAAACAGTATAAGGAGGAAAAAATGAAAAAGCTTGAACACTTTCAAAAGGGCGTGAATTTAGGGGGCTGGCTTTCTCAGGGCAGCCTCGAAAAGGAGCATAAGGACACCTTTATTTCGGAAAAGGACATTGAAACCATCGCCTCTTGGGGTGCGGATCATGTCAGGCTCCCGGTGGATTTTGAGAATATAGAGACGGAAAGCGGCGAGGAAAGACCCGACGGCTACGTTTATATCGACAACTGTATAAGCTGGTGCAGGAAATACGGGCTTAACATAGTTTTAGACTTACACAAGACCTGCGGCTATGTTTTCGACGATCAGGAATATTCCCAAGGCTTCTTTGACAGCAGGGAGCTTCAGGACAGATTTGTAAATCTTTGGAAAAGGCTTGCGGCAAGGTACGCCAAGGATTCCGACATTGCGATGTTCGATATTTTGAACGAGGTGGTTGACTTTAATGCGGCTGAAAAGTGGAACGAGATCGCCACAAGGTGCATGAAGGCTATCAGAGAGATCGCCCCCGACGCAAAGCTGCTGTTCGGCGGAGTGGGAAACAATGCGGTAAGTGCAGTCAAGCTGCTGGCGCCGCCTATTGACGAAAACGTGGTGTACAGCTGTCACTGCTATTCTCCGCTGCTCTTTACCCACCAATCCGCATATTGGGTCAAGGGCATGCCCGCCGACTTCAACATAGGCTATCCCGAGAGCTATAAGGAATACTGCGAAAAATCCGAGAGCCTTTTCGGAAGCGGCATTACCGATGTATCGGACTATAAAGGCTCCGACAGGAAAACCGACAGCGAATATTTTGACAACATCTTCAAGGAAGCGGTTGAAGCTGCTGAAAAACAGGGCGTCGCTTTATACTGCGGGGAATACGGAGTTATCGACAAGGCAAATGTTGAAGATACCCTGCGCTGGTTTGGGGATATTCACAAGTCCTTGGAGAAATACGGCATCGGCAGAGCGGTCTGGAGCTACAAGGAAATGGATTTCGGTCTTACCGACAAGCGTTACGACGGCGTTAGGGAGGAGCTTGTAAAACTGCTTTAAATAAATATGCGGCTTTTCAATGTTTGGAAAGCCGCATTTTTCACTTTTTAATACCGTATTTCAGATAAAAATTCCCAATATCCTCGTTTGACGTCACCAATTCCGCATAATGAAGCTTTTTATCGGCAGCGCTGTAAAAGCCGATGGTTTTTTCTCCCGTGCAGGTGCTTGACTCTGTTTTTATGTCCTCGGCGGTAAAGCCCTCGGGGATAGGCAGCGTTTTTGTTTTAGCCATATTGTTCCTCCTTTGCTTTTATAATAACATTCTACCACAATAACGGGATTTTGGCAACCTTAAGCCGTAAATTTGACAATCGTCGGCAGTATCGGTTATAATATTAAATATTGGAAATCAGCAACAAACATTCGGGAGTAAAACAATGGAGCTTACTAATTTGGGAACTATCAAGGAGCTGTTTCAGCGGCACGGCTTTTACTTTACAAAATCCTTGGGACAAAATTTTTTGGTAAACCCCGCCGTTTGCCCTAAGATCGCAGAGCTGGGCGGCTGCGGTGAAAATGTATGCGCTCTTGAAATAGGAACGGGCATCGGCGTGCTTACAAAGGAATTGGCGCTGCGGTGCAAAAGAGTGACTGCCGTCGAGATAGACACGGGCTTAAAGCCGATCCTTGAGGAAACGCTGTCGGACTTCTCCAACATTGAAATAATTTTTGCGGACTTTATGGAAACGGATCTGCAAAGGCTTTTTAAGGAAAAATTTGAAGGCGAGGAGGTGGTGGTGTGCGCCAATCTCCCCTACTACATCACCTCTCCCGTGATAATGCGGCTTTTGGAGGAGCGGCTGCCCGTAAGGTCGGTGACGGTAATGGTGCAGAAGGAGGCGGCAGACAGGATCTGCGCACAAATGGGCAGCCGAGGCTGCGGAGCCTTGACGGCGGCGGTCAATTACTACAGCACACCCAAAAAGCTGTTCAATGTGTCAAGAGGCAGCTTTAATCCGAGCCCCAACGTGGATTCCGCAGTGATAAGGCTGGACATATCACCGAAAAGCAAGTACGGGATCGAGGACGAAAAGCTGTTTTTCCGCATTATAAGAGCAGCCTTTTCCCAAAGAAGAAAGCAGATGATAAACCCGCTGTCGGCAGAGCTGCATATACCCAAGCGGGAGCTGGCGGATATTTTTGAAAAAGCGGGGATCAAGGTCTCCGCCCGCCCCGAGGAGCTTTCCATGGAGGATTTTGCGGGGCTTTACAGGGAAATATGCTTTTATAATGGCTGAAGCATATTCCCGGTGCGGGAAAATTTCGCTTGCCTTTAGGCTTATGGATAATTTTTCCGCTTACGAAAAAATTACTGTAAAATATTGACTTTTTTTGTAAAATGGGGTACAATAATATCATGTATAACTGTCTTCGCATTTTGGCAATATAATTTCGGGATTTTACGGCAAACGGCAAAATTTTTCGGCGCCTGCTGTTCGCCGATTGGCATGGAGTGAGCAAAGCAAACGGATATGCGGGGCAATCTTAGATAAATCAATGATTTTATACATTGGAAAGAGGTAAGCTATGAAGAAAAGGACTGTCAGCATTTTACAAAAGGTTATATCTTCATTGACGGCGGCTGCCGTTATTATGGCTAACAGAATGCCGATTTTGGCGGCAAGTGAAAATCTCGTGCATGACGGGATCACATTCAGACCTTGGGGAGACACCGAAGCACAGAAAACAAGCTTTCCTACATCGGGGGATTGGTATCTTACGGAGGATATAGTCATAACCACCGAGGAACGCAATAAAATCGGCTATTGGTGCGAGCCCACCTCCAGCAGCACGCCTTTAAATCCCTCCATTAACAACAATGCAAGGGTCAAAATCAGCGGATTGAATTTGGATCTGAACGGTCATACCGTCACCTTTGATCTTGCCCAGCCCAATGACTGTACTCATAGCGAGTCCGTGGCTATTTGCGTTACATATAGCTCAAGCAAAGCTTTCAGTATATACGACTCCGGCGAGGGACAGACGGGAAGGATCACGACCACCCGCCAAAGCTATTTGATAAACACGGTAACCGATGAGGAAACAGGCGACGTATCCGGCGACTGGGCTACCACCAATCCCGTGCTTATTTACTGCAATAAAGATGCAGTGATCAATCTGCACGGAGGAACACTGGAATCCGAGGGCGATCTGTGTGTTTATGCTCTTAACCGAGGAACTCTGTCGGTAAGAGGAGGCGCCTTGAACGGCAACGCTAAGGCGTACAACTTTAACCTTTCGGGCGGCGAGATCAGGGGCGGCGTCACATTGGGCACCGGCATCACTGACTACAACGAGCCCAAAGCGGACATTTCGGGCGGAAGCATTGCTTCCGCAGACGGCAGCGCTCCTGTATATATTGACGGAAAAGCGGAGGTGCAGATCCACGGCGAGGCTTCGATTGCCGCCCAAAACGAGAACAAATACGCAATTGAGTTGGGTGCTGCGTGCAGCGGAACAAAAATTTACATATATGAAGCTCCCGAGATCACGGGCAGTATTCAGTTTGCACCCGTTGATAAAATGGCTCCCGACATGACGACTATAATCGCTCACAGTCCCACCAATAACGGAATACTTTACACCGGCTCGGAAACAATAAAAATAATGCCCTATAATACGAATGATGATGAAGCCTACGGATTTTGTGCCGTGCAATGGGCAGACTCCGACGACTATCCCGATTGGAGGGATAAATTCGTCGCAGGCTCTAAGTTTTACGAATTATCTTACGAACCCAGCGATACAGGGGTGCAGGTGCTGATACTTAATCACTTTACCCACAGCGCCTTCCTGTATCCCAACGGAGGCAGCGTTAACGGCACGGAAGGCGACGAATACAGATTGGGCTACAGAGAAACCGTACAAACGGATCTGCCGATACCCGAAAGGAAGGGTCACGCCTTCTTGGGCTGGTACGACAACGAGAGCCTTAACGGCGATCCTATCGAATATATCACCGGAGAGGATACCGTTGATCTGCACTACTGGGCAAAATGGGAGCGCAAGACCTACACCGTGGCGTTTGAATTAAACGGCGGAGAAATGGTCGGCAGCGATATAACGGAATACACCTTCGGAGACGAAAAAATACTTCCCTCCGCTCAAAAGGAAGGCTACACCTTCGGCGGCTGGTATGACAACGAGGAGCTTGACGGAGCTTCCATGGATAAAATAAGCTCCGACGATACCGAAAACAAAATATTCTACGCAAAATGGGAGCCCATCACCTACGGTATAACCCTGCATTTGGGCGGCGTTGAGACAACGTCTGACAGCTACGTGTACAATGAAAGAAAAGAGCTGGCCGATCCCGACGAAAAAAGAGGACATACCTTTAAGGGTTGGTACGGCGATGCGGCATTTGAGAACGGACCCGTTACGGAGATCGCAGCGGGCGAGATCGGAAACAAGGATTTTTGGGCAAAGTGGGAGGCAAATACCTACAGCGTCAGCTTAAATCCCAACAGCGGCATTATGCCTGCCGGCGCTTCCTCGTCAATGAATTATACCTACGGTATCGAATCGGTACTGCCCGTTCCCACACGAAACGGCTACATCTTTATAGGCTGGAGCGAGAACAGGGACAATACTTCGACCCGAGGACTTAAGAAGATAGGCGCCGATGAGATCGGCAGCAAGACCTTATATGCAAACTGGCTCGCCGAGAAGGACGCCGTAACCCACGACCTGATCTTTAACGGCAACGGCGGTGCCTTTGAGGGAGAAGCGCAGCGCAGCGATTACTTCGTTGAAATTTTGGGCGCAGATCTTGACGAATACCCCGTGCCTGTAAGAAAGGGATATGATTTCAGCGGCTGGTATAAAAACGAAAATTGCAGCGGAGAAGCCGTAACGGTCATTCCCGAGGGAACGAACGAGGGTGCGGAATATTGGGCTAAGTGGACGCCTCAAACACACAAAATAGTTGTTATCCTCAATAACGGCGAGGAAAATGGGGAAGCGGAATACACCGTCGGAGAGGGCTATGCCCTTTCAAAGCTGACCAAGCCCGAAAAAACGGGATACACCTTTATCGGCTGGTACAGAGATTCAAGCCTTAACACCGAAATAACCTCCGTCAGCACGGAGGAAACGGACGATCTTCTCATATATGCCGGCTGGAAGGCGAACGAATACTCTTTAACGCTTAATCTCAACGGCGGTTATTTGGCGAACAAGCCCGAGGTTTATGTGTATGATACCGCATTGGAGCTGCCGAAGCCCGTAAGAGGCGCATATAAATTTGACGGCTGGTATGCGAACGAAAGCCTTACCGGAGAGCCTGTCGAGTTGGTAGAGGCAGGCGAGACCGGCGGCAAGGCGTTTTGGGCAAAATGGACGGCAAAGCCCGCAGAGGAGCTTCAGTTCAGTGTATCCTACGACACCGACGGAGGCAAGATCAAGAACGAAAGCAGATATACAAGCTACACGGAGGGCGAGGGACTTACGCTGCCCGTGCCTCAAAAGGGCTTGCATAACTTCATGGGCTGGTATGACAACAGCAGCTTCAGCGGTTCTCCCGTCACCGAGATCGGCGTAAACGAAACGGGCGACAAAAAGTATTGGGCAAGGTTTGAGTTAAAAGAGGGCGCTGACCCTTCCAATCCTACCGCAAGTCCCTTGAATCACACCGTAACGCTTGAGCTGAACGGAGGACATCTGGAAGACGAAAGCGTGCTTCAATACACCGAGGGCGTGGGGATCAGTCTTCCCGAGCCCGTAAAGCCCCGTTATAATTTCGGCGGCTGGTATGAGGATCCGAATTTTGACGGAGAAGCTCTTGCAAGGATCGATGAAAACGAAGTCAAGAATATTGTGCTTTACGCCGAATGGATAGAAAAAGATCCTGCGGAATACACCTTTAAGATCACCTATCACTTGGACGGCGGAAAGATCGTAAATTCAAAGAAGTACGACGCCTATATTGAGGGAGAGGGCATACCCGTTCTTCCCAATGCGCAAAAGGGCTTGTACGAATTTAAGGGTTGGTTCGATAACGAGGAGAAAATCGGCGATCCCGTCACCTCTATCGGAATTTACGAGACAGGTGCGAAAGAATTTTGGGCAAGCTTTGAAATAAAAGAAGGCATCGACCCGTCGGATCCCGAAACCTATCCCACACACTCTTTAGGCTTTAACCTTAACGGCGGAATATTTAAAATGCCCGAGAAAACCGACGACGAAAACGGCGGCGGTACTTCCGGCGAAGAAGGCGGTGACGAAAACGGCGGAAATACCTCCGGCGAAGAAGGCGGCGACGAAAACGGCGGAAACACCTCCGGCGAAGAAGGCGGCGACGAAAACGGCGGCAATACCTCCGGCGGAGAAGGCGGCGATAACACGGGCGACGAAGGAAACGAAGGCGAGGAAGCCGAATGGAAGATCCCCGATTTCTACGTGGAAGGCGTAGGAATCCCCGAATTGCCTATCCCCGCAAAAGTCGGCTGCGATTTTAAGGGCTGGTACAGAAATCCCGAGTTTGAGGGAGAGACCCTTACCTGTATCGATGAAAACGAAATAGAGGACATCAAGCTTTATGCCAAGTGGGAAGAGATCATAGACAGCATTACGGAAATACAGGTCATAATCGATACTGCCGTAGATGCTCCTCAGATCCCCGAGGCTGCAAAGCCCAATGTGGAAAAATCCCTTAAATACGCTCTTATCTCCGACAAGGATTGGGAGAGCCTGATAAGCGCCGATAACAAGGAAAATATCGTTATCAAGCTTTTGATACAAAAGAGCGACGGCAATCCCTTCACCAAGTACGGAGATTACACGGCGGCTGAGACCTATAACATCGTTATCACCAAAAACGAAGAAACGATAGTACAGACCTTAAACCCCGTCACCATAACGTTAAATATTCCCGGCGGCATTAAAAAAGCCGACAGGACCATTGCCGTAGTGCGCACCCATAACGGTGTGAAAACCCTGTTAACGGACGCAGACGACAACCCCGACACCATAACCTTCGATTCCGACTCCTTCTCCGATTACACCTTGGTTTATATGGATACAAATAATCAGGGCGGAAACCAAG
>JAMPBF010000249.1 GCA_023666805.1 Bacillota bacterium | reverse complement strand
TTTGAACGGCTCAGACACGCTTTATCTGTATGGCGATTTTGGGCAGTTGAAATGCTTGACTATTACTTAAACGGTTAGCGATTCAGTTGTACTAAAGCCTTTGTTGATAAATACGGTGTTTCATATAAGACCGTAGCAAAGTGGAAAAGTCAGTTTGAAGATTTTGTGCGAAATTTTTTTAGTTGAGGGGGTAAGAAAAACAGAAAAAAACTTGCAGTACATAGGTGAGGAACTATTTTCAAACCATGTATCGGAGGAAAGACAAATGGAAAGAAACGATAAAAAAGAAATACTCAGAGGCGATATATTTTATGCCGATTTGGGAAGCAACATCGGATCTGAGCAATGCGGCATTCGCCCTGTTATGATAATCCAAAATGATGTGGTCAAGGCAACAATAGCCGCTGTGAAAGCAATCATCGCCGGAATTAAGGCATTGGTAGCGGCGATAGCTGCCGGAGGATGGGTTGCCGTTGTAGTGATTATCGTGATCTGCCTAATTGCACTGCTTCTCGGCTCTGTGTTCGGTATTTTCTTTTCGGGCGAGGATAGCGGTACGGGAATGTCTATGCAGACGGTGGTGCAGGAAATCAATGCTGATTATGACAGCCGGCTTGAAGCAAAGAAATCCACAGTATCCTATGATGAACTTGAAATGAGTGGAAGTAGAGCTGTGTGGAAAGATGTGCTTGCGGTCTATGCAGTAAAGGTAAATACCGACCCCGATAATCCGCAGGAAGTAGCCACAATGGACGATGACAAGAAGCGGCTCTTAAAGGACATCTTTTGGGAGATGAATGAAATCTCATCCTGCACGGAGAGCAGGACGGAAACGATTATCACCGAAACCGATGATGGTCACGGCAATATCGTCCAAACAGAAACAACGGAAACAAGGACGGTGCTGTTTATATCTGTTTCGCATAAGACGGTCGATGAAATGGCAGCTCAGTACAGCTTTACGCAGGAGCAGAAGGACTATCTTGCCAGCCTGCTTGAAGATAAGAACAATTCGCTATGGGCTTCCGTTCTTTACGGTATCAATTACAGCGACGATCAGATCATTGTAGTGGCACTCTCACAGATTGGCAATGTCGGCGGCGAGCCTTATTGGAGCTGGTATGGCTTTAACTCCCGTGTGGAATGGTGCGCTTGTTTCGTGAGTTGGTGCGCTAATGAATGTGACTATATTGATACCGGGGTAATCCCGAAATTTGCAGGATGTGTCAACGGAGCGCAATGGTTCAAGGACAGAGGGCAATGGCAGGACGGATCTGCCGAGCCTGTCCCCGGAATGATTATCTTCTTTGATTGGGAAGGCGACGGAGAAACCGATCATGTGGGAATTGTCGAGAAAGTCGAAAACGGGACAGTCTACACCGTGGAGGGCAACTCCGGCGATAGCTGCAAGCTAAACAGCTATGCGCTCGGCAGTAGTGTTATCTATGGGTATGGCTGTCCGGCGTATTAAAAGTCAGCCGCTTTTGCGGCTGTTACATAATATGGTTTTACTTCGATTTTACATTTGTCCGATAACAGATTTGATGTTCGGGCGGTAGAATAAGGTCGTAATCGAAAAGATTAACAAAAACACAAAGGAGACTTGGATTATGAAAGTAAAAAGAATAGCGGCGCTTGCACTTGTCGCAGTATGTGCAATGTCTGTATTAGCCGGTTGCGGAAAACAGAATGACGGTGGAAAGCAGCCGGACACGAAGGTGACGGGAACGGTTGCGACGGACGGCTCTACCTCTATGGAAAAGGTGATCGGTTCGCTGAAAGAAACCTTTGAAGCTGACAATGATGGGATCACTGTTACCTATAACCCTACCGGCTCCGGCTCGGGCATTACGGCGGTAGCCGAGGGGCGTTGCGACATCGGTCTTTCCAGCCGTGATTTGAAAGACGAGGAAAAAGCTAAGGGACTTACCGGAACAGTCCTCGCCTATGACGGAATCGCAATTATTGTAAATCCCGCAAATCCCGTTGCAGATCTTTCGCTCGAAGATATTGCAAAAATTTATACCGGCGAAATCACCAACTGGAAGGATGTCGGCGGAAATGATGCCGAGATCGTTCTCATCGGTCGTGAAGCCGGAAGCGGAACAAGAGACGGATTTGAGTCTATCACAGGAACAGCGGAGAAAATCAAATACAGTCAGGAATTGACTTCCACGGGCGATGTTATCACTACAGTTGCAGGAAATCCCGCCGCTGTCGGATATGCTTCTCTTGCTTCGGTAAAGGACAGCGTTAAGGCGCTTAAGGTTGACGGCGTAACTCCCAGCGAAGCAACAATCAAAGACGGAAGCTATAAAGTGCAGCGTAACTTCGTACTGGTTACTAAGGATGATCGAGAACTGTCCGCAGCAGCACAGAAGTTTTTCGACTACATCACATCAGAGGCGGCTTCGGAAGTAATTAAAAATGCAGGTGCAGTACCTGTAAAATAAATCATTACAAATCGAAGCGGCGGCTTTTTACAGCCGTCGCTTTGAAAATATAGGAAGGAGAGTGGCAATGAAAAACAGGAAAAGAATGTTTGAAACGATCATTCACGGACTGTTCCTGATACTCGGTCTGATCACGGTAGGCTTTGTCCTTCTGATTACGGTATATCTTATTCTGTCAGGTATTCCGGCAATCCGTGAAATCGGTCTGTTTAAGTTCCTTTTCGGAACAAAATGGGCTTCCACGGCGGCAGAGCCGTCCTATGGAATCCTGCCATTCATTTTGACAAGCATTTACGGCACAGCAGGAGCTATCATCGTTGGAGTACCGATCGGATTTTTAACCGCCGTATATCTCGCAAAGCTTGCCCCAAAGAAAGTAAAATCCGTGATGGAAGGTGCGGTTAGCCTGCTTGCGGGAATACCCTCCGTAGTGTACGGTCTTGTAGGAATGATCGTACTTGTTCCCGCTGTACGAAAGGTATTTCATATCCCTGACGGAGCAAGCCTGTTTGCCGCCGTTATCGTTTTAGCGGTAATGATCCTGCCGTCAATTATCAAGGTGTCGATCACCGCATTGGAAGCTGTTCCAAAGGAATACGAGGACGCTTCGTTAGCACTTGGTGCAACAGAAGTAGAAACCTATTTTCGTGTGTCCGTTCCTGCTGCAAAAAGTGGGATTGCGGCGGCGGTCGTGCTTGGCGTAGGCAGAGCCGTCGGAGAAGCAATG
>JAMPBF010000248.1 GCA_023666805.1 Bacillota bacterium | reverse complement strand
ATTAGCCAAAACATACTTTCCCGCCGTAGTCGGGAGACTGTTATCGCTTTCCCACAACTGCCACTCAAAATTATCACCATGACCGCTTGTATGAGTGGGATCGGTGCAAGCCGTTCCCTCGCAAAGTGTGTGAAAATGTCCTTCCTGTGCATCGATATGTCCGAAGGGAACGGAGGGTACGGCGATAACAGCCGTCAGCAGCGCAGCAGCAGGCAGCATAAATGCAAGCATTTTCTTTTTTAACCTGCGAAAAGACATAGTTACACCCTCCGTTAATTATAGTATAACATAATTTTACCACTATTTACTTAAAAAAACTATCGTCATTTTGCACAAAAAAGCGGATTGTTGAGGGATAAAAAAGAATTTTTTTGATTTAACGATACCTTACACATATGTTTGACCAAGTATAGCTTTAAAGCACAAAATCACTCCGTTTCGGTAATGTAAAATTCATAAGGATAAAAATCGCCCCAAGAAGCCGGCAATAATATCCCGCTGTTCATAAGTGCTCTGCCTGTGTACGTTCTGCTGTCGCCGTTGATTTTATAGTTTTTTCCCTCGTCAAGCCCTCTCAGCTTAACCGTGCTCCTGATACAGCTTGGCACAGCCCTGAACTGCATTCCGTGAACAAGTATCTCCTTCTTGTCCTCGGAAACGTATTCCCAAACCGCTAAATTGCTTTTTAACGGATCGGTAAGACGGTAGTAATCCCCGCCATGTATAATTTTTCCGTATCTCTTAAAGCGCTTTATTTGTTCCCTTACCTGTTCCCTTTCCTCGTCCGAGAGCTTTGTCGGATCAAGCTCATAACCGAAGCTTCCCGACATTGCGGTAACGGCTCTGGCTTCAAAAGAGGTTATACGTCCGGTCTGATGATTGGGTACTGCCGAAACATGAGAACCCATAGCGGAAATCGGATAGAAAAAAGAAGTGCCGTACTGTATCCTCGTCCTTTCATAAGCGTCCGTATCGTCACTGCACCAAATCTGCGGGCAATAGTAAAGCATTCCGCCGTCGAAGCGTCCGCCTCCTCCGCTGCAACCCTCAAAAAGAACATTTGGGAAATCCGTAGTCAGCCTTTGCAAAAGCTCATATACACCCAATATGTACCTGTGAGGCATTTCCCCCATATTTTCCGCTTTAATGCAGTGAGAAAACCAATCGCACGCACTTCTGTTCATATCCCACTTGACATATGAAATTTCGGCGTTTCTTAATATGTCGGAAATACAGCCGTAAAGATAATCTCTTACGTCCTCCCTTGTCATGTCCAGAACCAACTGAAATCTGCTGCGGTTTGGCTTACGGCCGGGGATCGCAATTGCCCAATCAGGGTGACTGCGGTACAGTTCACTGTCCTCGGAGATCATTTCGGGCTCAAACCAAATCCCGAGCTTCATGTCCAATGCCTTTATGCTGTCCGCCAGCTTACCGAGCCCGCCTTTGATTTTGTCGGTATTTACATACCAATCTCCCAACCCCGAACAATCGTCATTTCGTTTTCCGAACCAGCCGTCGTCGAGCACCAGCATATCTATTCCCAGCTCTGCGGCTGATTTGGCTAAAGACAGCAGCTTTTCATCGTCAAATGTGAAATAAGCCGCTTCCCAGCTGTTGATCAAAACAGGGCGCTCGGCAAGCTTATATTTGCCTCTGCAAACATTATTTCGGATCGCCTTGTGAAAATTATGAGAAAGCTTTTCAAAGCCGTTTCCGCTGTAGGATAAAACGGCTTCTGGAGTTGAAAAGCCTTCTCCGAACTTGAGCTCCCAGCGAAAAAGCTCGGGATTTATCCCCATGACAAAGCGCACCTGATTGAACTGGTCGCACTCCGCCCTTGCGCTGAAGCTGCCGCTGTACATAAGCATGGCGCCTATGCAGCTTCCGTTGGTTTCCGTACATTCATCGCCGCAAAGTATGACGGCGGGATTTTGCTGGTGGCTTGAAGCTCCGCGCCGACTGGAGCTTTCCTGAATACCTTGAAACAGATCCAAGCGTATAGGAGTACGCTCGCTGTTGTGCCTTCCGCTGAAATGGATCCATTGAGTACAGCTGCGAGGTATATCCAAACACAAGCTGGCTGCATTTGTCAAGTACACATTATCCGCACCCTTGTTTTCGATTACAGCACATCTGGTAATTATGTCCAAATGAGGCAATACACCGTATTTTAAGGTCACATATACATCGGTTGCGGTGTCCTTTAAAGTTATTTCCAAGGTTTCCGCATTATCGGGATTTTCCTCGTAAACCGCAGGAAGACCTTCTATGCCGTATTTACCCTTGTAGATCTTATGACTGCAATACCGCAGATCAAGAGCGCAGCTGCCGTCGGAATGTTGTACGGAAACAGCATTGCAGCGGTAATCCCCTATTCCGTCCCCGGAATATTCAAGCGGCAGCGTATCGATGGAATAGCTGCGGTCGTTTCCCGCCTCGTATATATTGCCCGAAAATCCGACATTGGGATAGTCCTGCAGGTAATCCATGTTCATTCCGACTTTTCCGCCGTACCATAAATGCCGAAGCAAACCGAACTTATCAGCCATAAGCTGATATTCCGAATTATCGGTTTCAATAAAAAAAGTCATGTCTTTTTCATTAAATATAACAGCCATAATCAATTACTCCTCATAAATTAATTTTATGATCTTATTTTAACATTTTTACAATAAATATGTCAACCGACTTGAATTATATTTTATTTAGTGATATAATGTTTAACGGCGGATAAAATTTACGCAATATTTTATTTAAAAGGGAGGATAATATATGATACCGAAAATGAGAAAACACCTTATCAATATTAGCTTGGCGGGAATGTTCCTTGCAATAGGGCTTCTGCTTCCCTTCTTGACGGGACAAATAAAGCAGATCGGCAATATGCTGCTGCCAATGCACATTCCCGTTATTTTATGCGGATTGATTTGCGGATGGAAATACGGATTGGCAGTAGGAATGATACTGCCTCCTTTGCGTTATTTGCTTTTTGGCATGCCGGTTATTTATCCTACGGGAATTGCCATGGCGTTTGAACTGGCAGCCTACGGTGCAGTGGTGGGTTTTCTCTATTCACGCTCAAAATGGCATTGCATAGCGTCATTATACAGAAGTATGCTTATTGCCATGGTTGCGGGACGGCTTGTGTGGGGTGCAGCGGAGATCATACTGCTCGGCTTCGGTG
>JAMPBF010000247.1 GCA_023666805.1 Bacillota bacterium | reverse complement strand
CGCACATTTTATAAGAACGGCTTGCGCGGATACAGGCTGACGGCTACAGCCAAGAAACTGCTGATTGCCGCACATCCCGACCGCTTTTCCTTTGCCCTGACCGGCTCCTGCGAAACGAATCATATCAAAAGCGAGGTAACAAAACGCCTGCGCCTGCATCGGATAGCGGAAACAACCATTTCTATGCAAAACGCAGGGATAAGCATTTACCGAGATGAAAAGACGGCTTTGTTTTCGCCTGTATGGAACGGAGAACAGCCGCTTCTCCCGGCTTTCTATAATTCCCGCGAGGTCAAGGAGCTGGGAACGCTTTTTGTGAAGATAACAGGTGCGCGCTCAGTCGGTGTTCTCTTAACTGACAGCGCCGTGTATATCGTCTACAATCTCGAAAACAGTCTAATGAAATGGGAATATAAATCCGAAATGCGCACCAAGGTTTTAATGCAAACGGTGCTGTGCAGAGATCGTCTGCCGCATTACTACCGTTCCGATGATGTTCACGGACTATTGCTCGGGAACAGTATGGAGCTTGCCTATGACCTGCTGTGTTCTGTCGGAAATAAGCAGTATTTTATTCTGGACGGAAATTACGAGCATTTCTACTATCTAACCAACGACCGTTTCGGAGAACGGTTGCTGTACCTGCTCTGCCACAGGCAAGAAGCGGAACGTCTCGAACGGCTCTTGCGCTCGGATTTGTCAGACGGACACGCCGGGTACTCGATTGAAAACGACGCCTTTGACGCAAGAGGAGATCCCGTTTTATTCGGCTATTTCTGTGACCTGCCGAGAATCCGACGGTTTAATACGGCGCTGAGCCTGCAAGGAAAAAGCGGTACGCTGATCTGCTTTGACTTTCAAAAAGAGCCGCTTGCCCGATACTGCGGGAAACAGGTTGTATTCCGCACCATTGACTTTGCCAAATTTGAAAGGAGCTTTTTTTGAAAACGAAGAAAATTAAATTCCTGCTGCTTGTGCCGCCGTTGCTGTTCAGCCTGCTGTACGGCGGAGGATATATCGCACAGTTTATGCGGAATTACTCGGTATGGCAGGCGGCGGGCGGAACGCCGGGAGACGGAACTTCACCGCAGACACCGACATTAGCGGTCGGAGAATGCTTTAGGGTGATTTTCACTTTTCCATATGGACTTGTGGGAATCGCCGTTTGTGCCGGTGCTTTGGTACTGCTGCTGGTTATGGTTATGCGGATGGGATACAGCGACAGCGGTGAATACGATAAGGAACGCAATTTTCTGTATTCCAACAAGGGCACCTACGGCACTTCCGGTTTTATGTCCCAAAAGGAAATGACCGAAGTGCTCGACCTTGTTCCAACGCTGAAACACCATACCGGCACGGTGCTCGGTATGATCGACGGCAAATATGTGTGCGTACCAAAGGATACCCGCCTTAACGCTAATATTGCGGTTTATGGTGCATCGGGCAGTATGAAAACGAGAGCTTTCTGTACCAACCGTATTCTGCAAAGCGCAGCCAGAGGCGAATCGCTTGTTATCTGCGACCCGAAATCCGAACTGTATGAAAAGACAAGCCGCTATTTAGCGGAGGAACGGGGCTATGTGGTAAAGGTATTCAATCTTGTCTCCCCGGAAAATTCCGATTCGTGGAATTGTATTGCGGAAATCAAGGGCGACGAGCTGATGGCGCAGCTCTTCTGTGACGTTATCATCAAGAATACCGGCTCGGAACGGGGCGACCACTTCTGGGATGCGGCTGAGATGAATTTGCTGAAAGCATTGGTGTTGTATGTAGAGCAAGGCTATCCGCCCGATCGCAAAAATATCGGACAGGTGTATAAGCTGCTGACGCTTTCTTCGGAAAAGGAACTGAACAGCCTTTTTGATATGCTTCCGTCCACCCATCCGGCAAAAGCGCCCTTTACCATTTTCAAGCAGGCGTCCGACACGGTACGCAGCGGCGTGATTATCGGTCTGGGCTCCCGTCTTCAAGTATTTCAAAACAGGATGATCTGCAATATCACCAGCTTCGATGAAATCGACTTGGAGCTCCCCTGCACCAAGCCCTGCGCATACTTTGTAATCAACTCGGACCAGGACAGTACCTTTGATTTTTTAGCGTCACTGTTCCTGTCTTTTGTATTTATTCGCACGGTACGGTATGCGGACAAGCACTGTCACGGCGGCAGGTTGGAGGTGCCTGTCCATGTGCTCGGAGAGGAATTGACCGCCTGCGGCGTTATCCCCGATCTGAGCAGAAAGATCAGTACCATTCGCTCCCGGAATATTTCTATGTCCTGCGTATTTCAAAACCTTGCGGGACTCCAAAACCGCTACCCCTATAACCAGTGGCAAGAGATTTTAGGAAATTGCGACATCCACCTGTTTTTAGGCTGTGTGGATGAACTGACCGCACAGCATATCAGCGACCGTTCGGGAGAAGTCAGCGTCCATGTGCAGAGCAAGGCAAAACAGCTCGGCACATGGCGAATCTCCAACTACACGCCGGAGTACCGGGAAACCAGCGGCGTGGGAAAGCGAAAGCTGCTGACAATGGATGAAGTGCTGCGTCTTCCGCTGACGAAAGCCTTGGTTATCGTTCACGGCAAGAAAATTTTGCAGGTGGATAAGTGCGACTACACCAAGCACCCGGAGGCGAAAAAACTACAGCCCTGCAAAGCGTCGGAGCATATCCCCGAATGGAGCAAATCAAATTGGAAGGAGGCAGATCAGCCGACAGAAAAAAACGAAATCAAAAAGCCTACCCGCAAGAAACAGAATGCAGCGCCGACTGGCGTTGTAGCAACAACCAAGGACGATATTATGTCCGATATTTGAAAGGAGAAACCTTATGCCAAAGAAAGTAACAACCGAAACCGATACTTTAGTAACCGTATCGGAAGAAACAGCGGAAGCAGTCCTTGATCCGGAGGTGGAAAATGAAAACACCGACCCTCTCCCGGACAGTGAAGCTCCCGCAGAAAGTGAAGAACCGCCCAAAACCAAACGTACCCGAAAAAAGAAAACGGATACGGAAAGCGCAGAATTACCCGAAAATGATGCACCGCCAGCCGAAGAAACAGAAGAAATCAAGCCGGAGCCTGAACCGCAGCCGGCTCAGTCCGTTCCTGCGAGGCGAAGCGCCAAAACAAAAGAGGATCCGATTCTAACGCTGGAAGTCGGCGCTGATGTGGAAACGGAAGAAAGCGTATCCGATATTGCC
>JAMPBF010000246.1 GCA_023666805.1 Bacillota bacterium | reverse complement strand
GCTTATAAATTTCGGAGGGAAAAGAGGCTTGGAGAAAAACCATGGCGGTTTTTCTCCAAGCTGAACAGCGCCAAAGGTTTAGCACTGTAAGGTATATTATTTTATTTGGCTTAATACCTCACCGATTTTTCCTTCAATCAGCAAATCGGCGGCAGAATCGGCACCCGTGGGGGACATGTTGATTATGACCAAGTTATTGCCGCTGAAAAAGTTTATAAGTCCTGCTGCCGGGTAGACGACGAGAGAAGTGCCGCCTATAATCAGCGTGTCCGCATTTTCTATAGACCTTATTGCTCCGTTTAGAACGCCTTGATCGAGCTGTTCACTGTATAAAACCACATCGGGCTTTATCAGACCTCCGCATTTGCAGCGAGGAACGCCGTTACTGCCGAGAATATACTCTGCGTCAAAAAATTCTCCGCATTTGAGGCAGTAGTTTCGGTGAACCGAACCGTGAAGCTCATAAACGATGCCGCTGCCCGCTTTTTGGTGTAATCCGTCAATGTTTTGAGTAACTATGCCCGACAGCTTGCCTTTTTGCTCCAATTCCGCCAGCTTAATATGCGCAGCATTGGGTTTAGCGTCAAGGCAAAGCATTTTATCCCGGTAAAAACGGTAAAATTCCTCTGTTTGGGAGTAGAAAAAGTCGCCGCTCAGAATTACCTCGGGAGGGTATTTATACTTTTGGCTGTACAGTCCGTCCACGCTGCGGAAATCGGGTATCCCGCTTTCGGTGGATACTCCCGCTCCGCCGAAAAATACGATTTTATTTGATTTTTTTACTATTTCGTTTAGCTTTTGTATTTTATCATTCATATTTTCAGAAAGGCTTTGAATCCTTTAATTCCACAATACGGTTGAATACGTTGTCATATTTTGAATCCTTACAGAAGTAACCGATGCGCACAAATTGGAATTTATCGCCAGCTTTTGCATTTTCAAGGCATTTTTCCAGCTTGCAGTTTTGCTTTTTTATAACGGAATCGGGGTTTAAATAATCGTCAAAGGTTTTATCTTCGGGAATTGCATTGGTATTCTCGATCGTAAACAAATTATTGTAGATATAAACGTCTCTGTCGATGCAGTTCTCTTCGCTGAGCCAGTGTATAGTACCCTTGACCTTTCTGCCGTCGGTGGGATTTCCGTTTCCGCTTTCAATATCGGCGGTGCATATTATTTTGTTTATTGTACCGTCCTCGTTGTATACGGCTTCCTTGTATTTAATAATGTAAGCGCCCATAAGCCTTACTTCTCCTTCGGGCTTCAAACGGAAGTATTTCGGAGGTGGATTTGCGGAAAAATCCTCTGCATCAATGTAAATGTTCTTTGTAAACTTTACCTTGCGCTTGCCTGCTGCTTCGTCGTTGGGGTTATTGGAGATTTCAAAGTATTCTTCCTTGCCTTCGGGGTAGTTTTCGATTTCTACCCTAATAGGATCGAGAACGGCAATTCTTCTCTGTGCGTTTTTGTTGAGCTCGTCTCTGATACAATGCTCCAAAAGGGCAATGTCCACCAGAGAAAGACTTTTGCAAATGCCGGCAAGCTCAACAAAACGGAAAATCGAATCGGGCGTATAGCCTCTTCTTCTCAATGCGCAAAGCGTGGGCATGCGGGGATCGTCCCAACCGTCAACCACGCCTGTTTCCACAAGCTGTCTTAAATAACGCTTGCTCATTACGGTATTTGTTACGTTAAGTCTTGCAAATTCGTACTGATGAGGGGGCTGTTCAAAGCCGATGTTTTCCACTACCCAATCATAGAGAGGTCTGTGGTTTTCAAATTCTATTGAACACATAGAGTGGGTTATCCCCTCCAGTGCGTCCTGAATAGGATGTGCAAAATCGTAAAGGGGATAAATGCACCACTGGTCCCCCTGACGGTGATGTCCCAAGTGAAGAATACGATAGATAGCCGGATCCCGCATATTCATATTGGGGCTCGCCATGTCTATTTTTGCTCGAAGGGTACAATAGCCGTCGGGAAATTCGCCGTTTTTCATTTTCTCGAACAGCTCTAAATTTTCTTCAACGGTTCTGTTGCGGTAAGGGCTGTTTTTGCCCGGCTCCGTAAGAGTACCTCTGTATTCTCGCATTTGTTCATTGTTCAAGTCGCAAACATAAGCCTTGCCTTTTTTAATAAGCTCCACTGCAAATTCATAGGTTTTTTGGAAGTAGTCGCTGCCGTAGAATATTTCGTCGGGATCGGCTCCTAACCACTTTAGATCCTCTATGATCGCTTCAACGTATTCGTTGTCCTCCTTGGTGGGATTGGTGTCGTCAAAACGCAGGTTAAACAATCCGCCGTACTTTTTGGCGGAGGTGTAGTTGATGTAGATCGCTTTTGCGCTCCCGATATGCAAATATCCGTTGGGCTCGGGAGGGAAGCGCGTGTGGATTTTCTTAACACGTCCGGCTGCCAAGTCGCTTTCCATAATATTCGTGAGGAAATTTGAATTATCCTCGGTTTCTGTAGCTTTCTTTTCTTCTTCCATACTCATAATTACAGTGTCTCCTTGAATTTATTTATTCTGTTTATACTTTCGTTTTTGCCAAGTATTTTCATTACTGCGCATAAGTCGGGGCTGTTCAGCTTTCCCGTTACAGCCAATCTTATAAAAGAGCTCACATCTCCCACATTGCCCTTCCAATTTTCGGGATTTGACTTGTATTCTTTTATATTGGGGCAAAATCCGTGTTTTTCACCGATTTCCTTGACCTTCGAGAACCATGCGTCCTGCTCGTCGTTAGTATTGTAGCTTTTGGCAAAATCATCAAGGCAAGCGGTTATATCTTCTTTGCTAAAGCCTTCGATTTTATCGATATATTCAAAGTATTCTTGGAAGAAAAATCCCATATAGCCTTTGGCGTCCTTCCATGTTTCCAAATCCTTGCGAGGCTTATTGCCGCCTCTGCCTATTTGAAGGATAGCCTTTGTGTAGGCGGGATCGCGGGAGATGACGGTGTAAAATTCGCTGTCAAATTCCTTCGCCCATTTTGTCAGTCTTTCATATACCGTGTCAGCCGTCATGCGGGAAACGGTATTTTTGCTTACGTCGCCAAGCTTTATCAAATCAAAAAGCGAACCGCTGGGGCTCATTTTTTTGACGGAGAAGGGGAAATCGTTGACGCTTGCCGCAGGATTTGCTCTGCGCCAGTCCTCGAAGTTGCTGTTTAACAGAGTTAAAACGTATTCGATAACGCTTTCGGCGG
>JAMPBF010000245.1 GCA_023666805.1 Bacillota bacterium | reverse complement strand
CTTCCTCTTTCCGCAGTTTGAGGTTGTTCTATCATAAAAGGAGAATTTTGCAAGGGCGGATTTTTCTTTATGAGACCAAAATTTTTAATTTATTTTGGTAAATCGAAAAAGGCTTCTACAAGGGCATTTTTGCTTACAGACATTGACTTTTTTTCTAATTGCTGCCATTGACAACACATTAATTATATAGTATAATGGACTTGTGATTTTTTTCACAGCCAAAAGGCATAATTTCGTACTCAGGAGGATAAATAATGGGACTGACACTTACAGAAAAGATAATCAAAAGCCATATTGTGGACGGCGAAATGATCAAGGGGACGGAAATCGGATTAAAAATCGATCAGACCCTTACGCAAGACGCTACAGGCACAATGGCTAACCTCCAATTTGAGGCAATGGGTGTAGATCGGGTAAAAACCGAGCGATCGGTAGCGTACATAGACCACAACACGCTTCAGTCAGGCTTTGAAAACGCAGACGACCACCGCTTTATCGGCAGCATCGCCAAAAAGCACGGGATCTGGTTTTCCCGCCCGGGAAACGGAATATGCCATCAGGTACATTTGGAAAGATACGGAAAGCCCGGTAAAACGCTTATCGGCTCGGATTCACATACTCCTACGGGCGGCGGCATAGGTATGTTTGCCTGCGGCGCAGGCGGACTTGACGTGGCGGTTGCCATGGGGGGCGGCGCATACTATATCACCATGCCGCAGATAGTAAAAATCAATCTTACGGGAAAGCTTAACGACTGGGTATCCGCCAAGGACGTAATTCTTAAGGTTTTGCAGATCTTGTCCGTCAAGGGCGGAGTGGGAAAGGTCATGGAATATGCGGGAGAAGGCGTAAAGACGCTTTCCGTTCCCGAGCGCACCACTATTACAAATATGGGTGCGGAGCTGGGCGCTACCACCTCCGTCTTTCCCTCAGACGAGGTTACCAAGCAGTTTCTTAAGGCGCAGGGCAGAGAGGAGGACTGGATCGAGCTTAAGGCTGACGAAGACGCCGTTTACGATCAAGAGGTCAATATCGATCTTTCGGAGCTTGTGCCTTTGGCGGCTTGCCCTCACAGCCCCGACAACGTTAAGACGGTTGAAGAGATCGGCGGCATAAAGATCGACCAGGTTTGTATCGGTTCCTGCACCAATTCCTCCATGCAGGATCTGTTAAAGGTCGCTCATATTTTAAAGGGCAAAACAGTGCACCCCGACGTGAGCCTTGCTATTGCCCCCGGCTCTAAGCAGGTTTATAATATGATGGCGCAGTGCGGCGCTTTATCGGATCTGATCGATGCGGGCGCAAGAATTTTGGAATGTGCCTGCGGTCCTTGTATCGGCATGGGACAGTCGCCCAATTCCAAGGGTATTTCCCTTAGAACCTTTAACAGGAACTTTGAAGGCAGAAGCGGCACCCGCGACGGACAGATTTACCTTGTTTCTCCCGAAACAGCTGCTGCTTCCGCAATTGCGGGCGTGTTTACCGACCCGAGAAGCTTGGGCGAAATGCCTCCTTATGTGATGCCGGAAAAGTTTTACATCAATGACAATATGGTGGTTCCTCCTGCTTCTCCCGAGGAAGCCAAAAACGTTGAAGTACTGAGAGGACCTAACATCAAGCCCTTCCCCGTCAATACTCCTTTGGCGGAAACCATTGAGGCTAACGTTACGCTTAAGGTCGGGGATAATATCACCACCGATCATATTATGCCCGCAGGCGCAAAAATTCTGCCGCTTAGATCAAATATTCCCGAGATCTCCAAGCACTGCTTTGCGGTATGCGACGAAACCTTCCCCGCAAGGGCTTTGGAGGCAGGAAAAAGCATTGTGGTAGGCGGCGTCAACTACGGACAAGGCTCGTCGAGAGAGCATGCGGCTTTAGCGCCTTTATATCTTGGAGTAAAGGCTATTATATGCAAGTCCTTTGCGAGAATCCACCGTCAAAACCTTATCAACAACGGTATTCTTCCCTTGGAATTTGTCAGCGAAGCCGATTACGACAAGATCGACCAAGGCGACGATCTGGCGCTTGAAAATATCAAGGCTATTATCGAAGGCGGCAAGGACATTGTTGTCAAGGACAAGACAAAGGGCATCGAGATCCCCGTTAAATGTGAGCTTTCGGAAAGAGGCAAGGGAATGATCTTAGCAGGCGGCTTGCTCAACTTTACCAAAAACAGCTAAAGGCTGCTTTTACCGATAAAGTTTTAAAAAAGGAGAATGACAATGAAAAAGGAATATGCAATAATAGGTGCGGTTGCTTTTATTTTCGGCTTAGCCGCAGGTATCATTTTTGCATTGACAAAGATTTCCAAGAAGTTTGAATACGAATTGGAAACAATGTTTGCCAACGAGTCTCATGACGACCCCGATATTGAAGAATTGTACGCAATGGACGGCTATCAGGGCTACGGCGATTTAAACGACATTGACGATTTTGATTAACAGAAAGGATCCACCGAAATGGAAAAAATAAAAATGCCCACCCCTCTTGTGGAGATGGACGGAGATGAGATGACCCGCGTTATATGGAAAATGATCAAGGATATTTTGCTGACGCCTTATATTGACCTTAACACGGAATATTACGATCTGGGATTGGTGCACAGAAACGAGACTGACGACCAAGTCACGGTAGACAGCGCCAACGCCACAAAGAAATACGGCGTTGCCGTTAAGTGCGCTACCATTACGCCTAACGCTCAGCGTATGACAGAATACAATTTAAAGGAAATGTGGAGGTCTCCCAACGGTACTATAAGAGCTATCCTGGACGGCACTGTGTTCAGAGCGCCCATTATCGTAAAGGGCATTACACCCCTCATACCCACTTGGAAAAAGCCCATTACGATCGCCCGTCACGCCTACGGCGATGTTTACAAAAACACCGAAATGAGAGTGCCCAAGGGCAGCAAGGCGGAATTGGTCGTTACAGACGAAAAGGGCGTTGAAACCCGAGAAGCAATATACGGCTTCACTGATTCCGACGGCATTATCCAAGGGCTTCACAACATTGACAGCAGTATCGAAAGCTTTGCCCGCTCCTGCTTCAACTTTGCTTTGGATATTAAGCAGGATCTGTGGTTTGCAACCAAGGACACTATTTCCAAAAAATACGATCACCGCTTTAAGGATATTTTCGGGGAAATTTTTGACAAGGAGTATTCGGATAAGTTTAAGGCTGCGGGGATCGAGTATTTTTATACCTTGATCGACGACGCCGTGG
>JAMPBF010000244.1 GCA_023666805.1 Bacillota bacterium | reverse complement strand
GGGCAAGCAAAAAATTCAAGAGTTAGTTGGGGGAGCAATATTATCCGATGACATTTCCGATCAAAAAAGGCGATACAAAGAAATAATCCATAAAATCAAAGCCGATTGCCGACAGCACGGGCGGGACGACAAAAAGGGCGGAAGAAAATATTATCGAAGCGGAATAGCCTTTGACACGGTGCGAGATAAAGAAAACCGATACCGACAGCACCATCATTCCCGCAAATCTGCCTATTTCCGTTAAAATCAGGTATGTAACTATCGGAAGTGAAACGCCCGAAAGATGCTCCATGCTGCAAGCAGGCGCTGTAATAAGCTCTGTACCCCATGCATTCAAAACATTTATAATGCGGCTGCCGTCAAAGACCGTCAGTACCAAAAAAGAACAAACCACCGCCGAAAGCGTTTTGCGGAGAAAGGTTTCGGTCTTGCCCTTGGGTGCGGAGCGCAAAAGCATTATTGCGCCCGATCTATGCTCGGCGGAATAGGAATAGCTGACGATCAATATCAGGACAAAGGCCTTTACCGCTGCGGAAAGTCTGTCGTAAATCCGCACGCCGCTGTCCCCCGAAAGCATTTTATAGCCTACGTCCTTTACAAAATATCCGCCGTTTTCCTTTAAATACTCGGCATGCTCCTCAAGACTTATCAAAGCCTTTGCTTTTAACTCACTCTGTTCGTTGTAATTGTCGAAGACGGCTTTCAGCTCTTGTCTGATATACTCGGCTTTTTCCTCCGTATACTCGCCCCGAAGCTCGGAAACATAAGAGTAATAGATATAATCGGAGGTGTTTTGGTAATAGGGCTTTATGGGCTTTTGCAGAATAATTGTTATGATTGCGGCGGCAGCCAGTATCCATAACGCCTTGCCGCCTACAAAGCACTTGTACAGCTCCTGAACGGCAAGATTTACCGACGCACCTTTAAAAATCCCCTTTTTTGCGGATTTCCTTGCTTCAAACAGCCTTCCCGAAAATATCCTAATGCCGACAGCTCCGCAAACAAAAGCAAAAATCGCCGAGGAGATCATGGTGACGCAGGCGCCGTTTACGGGAAAGCCGAAAGAATTTATGTTAAGATATTTACCCACCAAAGAGGAAGAATCCGCCAAGGCGGTCAGATTTATCTGCCGCAGAGGTGCGAATATGCTTGTGGCGGGAACGGTGTAGTAGATCAGCGTTTCGGCGCCGACAAAGGCAAGGATAACAGCCAAGCCCGCACCGTTCATGATCGGAAGAGCCGAACACAAAAACACCGCAGCCGAAAACGTCAGACAAAACAGCAGCTTTACCAGCATAAACTCCGCTAAAAAGCTTGACACCGCAACCGTTCTTCCGCAGGAAAAAAAGCCGTACACCGACTGTATTCCCCTGTTAAGATCCCCCAGCCCGTATACCGACGCCGCCGTCAGAATACCGCTTGCGTAAATAACCGCAGCGGCAGCCGCAGACGAAACGATCAGCGCAAAAAGCTTTGCCGGTCCCAATGCGGTCCGTCCTTTTTCTGTAGTGCGCAGAAGAGGAAAGTACCCATTCTCCCGCTCCGACTGCATCAGCTTAATTGTGAAAAGCAGGATAAGCAGCGCCGTTATAATATCCGACGCCCCGAATTTTACAGCCAGCAGAACTCCCTTGGATCTTTCGGGGAAAATGTTTTCCGTGCTTAAGGTCGAAAATTCATTTTGTGTTTTGATGATATTGCGGTAGTTAAAGCTGTCCTCATCGGCAAAGAAGGACATTGCCTTCATATTTTCCGCAGCTTCGCCGACGCTTTTCAGATAATCGGGATAGCCGTTTGCCTGCTCGATTTCCGCCAGCACGTCTTTTAAAAGCTCCTGCTCCTTATAAAAATTATCCGAAAACTCCGTTTTTGCCGTATCCGAAAAATATTCGGGGCTTCCTATATCGACAATGCGGGAACGAACAAATTCCGCTCTTTGACCCGACGGGATTTCGTCCAGTCTGTCCCACAGCTTTTTATACCCTGCGGGGGAATAATCGGAATACTCGGGGATAACAAGCAGGGTAACGTTTATTAAAACCGCCGCAAGTATTGTTAGTATCACCTTTTTGTTTCCGAGCAGCTTTCTCAGCTCCGCAAAAAAAATACTCATATTATTGCTCCCCCCATTAACTCTTGAATTTTTCTGCTTGCCCGGCAGGCGAAATACTTCGTCGGAAATCCTTGAAATATGCGCATATTCCTGCGGCTTTCTTCCTCGTACTTCGCCTGCCGTTCTGCGCATAAAATCTTCAAGACTTACTTGGGGAAGCAGTATTCTCCAAAATGATAAAGATACAGATCCTCAAGGGTGGGGGTGACGGTGCGGTGCTCGCCCTTCGGCGCACTGTCGCATATCACTCTGACGCACAGCAGCTCTCCCTCATGGGTGATATTTGCTACCCGATAATTTTGTTGAAGACGGGAAAGCTCCGACTCCTCGATAATGACCTCGAAAACCTTTTTTGAAACGCTTTCGCAAAGCTTTGCGGGTGCGCCGCCGTCTATTATCTCTCCGTCCTTAAGAAAAAGGACCTCCTTGGCAATAAATTCCACGTCGGGAACAACATGGGTGGCTATTATTACGATCTTGTCGAAGGCAGTTTGGGCAATAAGATTGCGAAGCCTGATGCGTTCCTTTGGGTCAAGCCCTGCCGTGGGTTCGTCAAGGATAACGATTTTAGGACTGCCGATAAGCGCTTGAGCCAAAAGAGCCCGCTGCTTCATTCCGCCCGAAAAGCCGCCTAACTTTGAATGTGCAAATTCGGAAAGATTTACGCACCGAATAAGCTCTGCGATCTGAGGGGCTGCCGACTTTTTGGAGATACCCTTCAGTCCTGCCATATAATACAAAAATCTTGTTAAGGTAAAATCCGGGTAAAGCGCCTGCTGTTGAGGCATAAAGCCCAAAAGACCCCGATAGCTTTTACCCATTTCACCGATGCTTTTACCGTCGGCAAGGATCTCGCCGCTTGTTGGGGCAAGATTTTGCGTGATTATATTCATCAGTGTGGATTTTCCTGCGCCGTTCGGTCCGAGAAGCCCGTATATCCCGTCGGAAAATTGATAGCTGAAATTGTTTAAAGCCGTTTTGCCCTTGCCGTAACGCTTGGTTAAATTATTGACCTGAAGTATCATAATATCCTCCGACTGACGTTCCGCTCGCACGTTATTTTATACTGTTTTCGCTCTAAAAGATAGACAAAGTCTATCTTTTAGAGACGCCGC
>JAMPBF010000243.1 GCA_023666805.1 Bacillota bacterium | reverse complement strand
TGAGACTTCTATGAAAAACGCAGGCTTTACAGGCAGAGTAAAAGAGGCGCAGGTTCTTTATGTTCTCGCCCTCGACCATAAGGCTCACGAGTCAGCCTTTGTGTCAAAGCTCGTGGGCTGTTTTTCTACAGATCAGACAGACGAGCAGCTCATTGATGCGGTCAACTCCACTTTCGGAATAAACATCAATACCGAGGATTTCAGCAATGCGATGGGCAGTATCCGTGCTGTATATATCGACACATCCGGCTATACCGATCCGAAGACGAAAAACAATCTCGATCTCGCCAAATGGGTGCTTGATGCTCAAAAGGCAGGATGGGGTTATGTTTTCGGGACATACGGCAATGTGCTTGACGAGTCGGCAATCACAAGTAAGGCGGCACAATATCCCGATGAGGTTGGCGGCAATGAAGAATTTATCCGTCAGAACCTACTCGGCAGAAGAACTGCAGACTGTGTCGGTCTCATTAAGGGATACGGTTGGTTTAACGCCGAAACACAGGCAATCGAATACTGCACAAACGGTATGGCGGACATCAGCGCAGATGCCATGTACAACTCAGCGACCGAAAAAGGTACTATCGATACTATCCCCGAAATCCCCGGACTTGCCGTATGGCATGAGGGACACATCGGAATCTATATCGGTAACGGCAAAGTGATACAGGCAGCGAACACGAAGGCAGGCGTTATACTGACCAATCTCGGAAACACCCCTTGGACGCACTGGATGAAGATACAGTATATTAGTTATATTGAAGAGACGGAGGAAAGATAAAATTAAAATAAAGCAGCTCGCCGATTACGCCATATCAGAATGCACACAGCACTCCGATGACGGACGATGGTCGATCTCTTATGAAGAACTGCGTAACCGTTTCAGCGCAAGAGTATTTGCAGGCAACCGAAACAGTCGATTGCTCGAAGAAGAATTACGGCAGAGAGAAGAAATATCAGAACTGATCATGACCGAGGACTGCATCGAGATGATATGCCACCTTGAATACTGCGAACAATGCGGCAGCGATCCGCTGAGTCTTCTTTCTGCCCGGGGCTGCAATATTTATGATGAACACAAGCATGAGTCTGCGGAGCATTCCGATGAGGAAAATCCGCAGACTTTTTCTATGTGAGGGGGATTGCAGATGATCATACAAGCAGAGCTTGAATGCAAAAGAACAGATTTCAGTACACAATCCTGCAGCATTGATAAAGTCGTAGAATTATCTCCGGCAGAGTTTGCAGCATTTATGTGTTCTCCGCTTTCCGATTATGATTTCATCCGAGATTTTAATAACGAGCGGCACGAAAGGACTGCAAGCAACCGTCCCTGCCTGCTTGTACTCGGCAAACACGAACAGGACGGTGTTCTCATTGATACACAGGGTTACGGCTACGCACGCTACTCGGCATATATTCCAAATGCCCGTAGTCTTGTAAATCAGGAACAATATCCGTCACTGAATTCTTATGGAAACGAGATGCGCTCGAAAGTCGATAAGTATATACAGAAAGCTGTGGACGGTCAGATAGACTGTCAGTACAGCATCGATCTTAACGAAGTATACCGACAATTTGAGTGGAGCGGATTCAGTGATGAACTGTTTACGGAAATGCTCTCAGATCGCTCCGAAATTGAAAGTGCCGAAGCAGTTGACGGATACTGTATCGTTACGATAGCAAAACCGTATCTGCGTCAGGATGACGAACAAAGCCTCCGCAAGTTGAACGCAGAAGAAGTTGAGATCATGTGCGCAAAGCATATTCTGTGGCTTCACGATGCAGGAGGTGAGCAAGCGGACTTTTCAAACTGTCTGCTTGCAGATTTGGATCTGTCCCGAAAGAATCTGATGAACGCAGTGTTTAACGGAGCTAAACTTTCAAATGTAAATCTCGGAAGTGCAGAGCTGTGCTTTTCCGTTTTCAACGATGCAAGGATATACAACTGCAATCTGACAAATGTTATAGCCGAGGAAACGGAATTTAATCATGCGGAATGTATCGGAAGTGATTTTGACGGCAGTATTTTTACTCACAGCGATTTGACAGGTACAAAATTCAGAGACTGCTCGATGAATAACGGCAGTCTTCAAAACTGCTGCCTTGACAAAGCGGAGTTTGGAGATATGTACCTCGGCTCAACAAACACAAACGGATGCTGCTATAACAAACAGGATTGGAGTGCTGAATGGGACGGCTCGGTTACTATGAACGGAGGTAACGCATGAAAGGAAAAATGAAATCACTGCACGGACTGTATAAAGCGTTGGGGCGCGATGCATTTCTCGCCGCAGCGAAAGTTTATTCGAATCATGTGCAAAAGACCGTTGAGGCAACGCTATCCGTTATGGAAAGCACATGGTATGATACGGAAAAAAAGATGACCGAAGCAGAAAAATGATTGCCGATTATAACAAAGGCTATCTCACACGGGAAAGCGCAGAGATTCTGCTCCGACAGGAAAAGCTGGCTGAAACTTTTGCAGATAACATCAATGCTGTTCTACGAAAGGTATCCTTTGAACACTTGGAATCCTCACTGCAAAGCCCGGACAAAAGCTATGCGGGTGAGGTGCTGAAGGAGATGCACAATGCTTTTGTAACAACCTACGGCACAGACTATTTGGAAGAAGGAAAATATGAATTTGTCAGTATCCCTGCCGTCATCCAATCAAGAAAAACCGGAAAGCTGTCCCTCGGTATCGTTACACTTGATCTTGAGTCATCAGGCGAACATTGGGGAACGGATTTTTTGACGCCATACGGTATTGTATCGCAAGGCGATCCCGATACGGATGTAACTCTACAGGAATATATCCGTGACAATTTCATCCCATACGACTATTGGTACACCGCCGATGTCGAGGGTGACATCCATGTTGACTTTGACGATGCTCCCGAAGATATTGCCGATCTTATTGACGCTGCACGCGGTGAACAGGAAAGCGAAGATTTTGACTATGCCATAAAAATGTGAGGTGAAATTTCATGAAGAAAACAACGATCAATATTTCCTACGATGAAGAAAAGCTCAGTGCGCTGAAAATATATCTCGCTCAGAAAGAAACCACAGCGGAGAATGAACTTGTCAAAGCACTTGATACGATGTATACCAAAACCGTCCCTGCCGGAGTCAGAGAGTTTATAGAGATGCGTTCGGGAGTTACTTCCGAACCAATACATTCTCGCAAGCATAAAACTTCTTCTGCCGTGGGCGAAAACAGTAAGGAGAATCAAAATGG
>JAMPBF010000242.1 GCA_023666805.1 Bacillota bacterium | reverse complement strand
AGCCTGCCTGCGTCAAATTTACGCAATCTGACGAAAAGTCTGACTGCGCATCTGAGGCACTATGGTTTTTAGAGGTGCCCTAAAATAAAAAGAAAGGATTGGACTTTAGTTTATGAAAGCAACAGGGATTGTTAGAAGAATAGATGATTTGGGCAGGGTGGTGATCCCCAAGGAGATACGGCGTACTATGCGCATTAGAGAGGGCGACCCGCTGGAAATTTTTACCAACTCCGAGGGAGAGGTGATTTTCAAAAAGTATTCTCCCATCGGCGAGATCTCCTCCATAGCCTCTCAATATGCGGAGGTGCTGTCGAAGATCGGCGGCTGTCCCGCTGCAATAAGCGACAGGGATCATATTATCGCCGTGTCCGGTATGCAGAAAAAGGAGGTTTTGGAGCGCAGGGTCTCGGGCTCGCTGGAGGATCTGATCGAACAGCGCAAAAGCCATGTTTACCGCTCCTATGAGGATAACCGTCTTATACCCATAGAGGGCGTCGATAAGTATGCGATCGTCTGCGCCCCGATAATTTCCCAAGGCGATGTGAACGGTGCGGTGATGATGCTGGACGGCGAGGGGGCGGAATACGCCAGCCCCGAACAAACCGCACTTGTGCAGGCGGCGGCTATGTACTTTTCCAAGCAGATGGAGGAGTGAGCCGCAGGTCTTGAGCGGACGGTCTTATACTGTTTTCGCTCTAAAAGATAGACAAAGTCTATATTTCAGGCTTTTTCGACAGTCTGAGGGGGAGCATGAACCTTGGTTCCTGCTCCCCCTAAACTGTCGTTAAGACGAGATCTTTTCCTTAAGCTCCGCCATAATTTCGGGGACATTAATGCTTTGGGGACAGTGTCCGGTGCATTTTTTGCAGCCAACGCAGTCCGCAGGACCGGGAGCGGCTGACTTTCTCAGACCCTCAAGCGCCCAATCTCCGTTTAATTTATATTCGTTATATTTCATTAATACATCGGGAATATCGATGCCTGCGGGGCAATCGTCGCAGCAGTAGCGGCATTTGGTGCACGCCACCTGCATTTGCTGTCTGAACAGACCGCACGCCCTTGTCAAAAGCTCCCGATCCTCCTCCGACATCGGTGCGGCGTCGGAAAATGTGTTAATATTATCCCTGATCTGCTCCATATCAGACATTCCGCTTAACACGACCTGAACGTTAGGCAGGCTTTTTACCCACCTGAACGCCCAAGCCGCAATGCTCCAATCGGGGTGGGCGCTTTTTAGCAGCCGATTTGCCTCGGGGGTAAGCTCAGCCAGTCTTCCGCCTCTTACAGGCTCCATTACCACAACGGGAATACCCTTCTCGGTGCATATCTCGTATTCCTCCTTGGCGCTGCCGTATATGTAATCATAATAGTTGAGCTGAAGCTGGATAAAATCCCAATCATTAAGGTCTCTAAAATATCTCAGGGTTTGAGGGCTTCCGTGGCTCGAAAAGCCCAAGTACTTGATCCTGCCCTGTTTTTTCAGCTCCTTGAAATACTCTATGCAGCCGCTTTCCTCGTACTTTTTAAAATTGTGATCCATCACTGCATGAACAAGATAAAAATCAAAGTATTCGGTGTTGAGCCTTTTGCACTGCTCCTCAAAAACAGCCCTGTAATCGGGATTGGCTCCTATATTAAACTTAGTGGCAAGATAAAAGTCCTCCCTTTTATACTTGCTCATCGCTTCGCCCAAAAATCTTTCCGAATCTCCGTTATTGTAAACATAAGCGGTATCGTAATAGTTTATGCCCTTGTCCATGGCAAAGTCGATTATTTCCTGAGCCTTTTGTCTGTCGATAGGCTTCCCCTCCAGATCCTCCCTTAAAGGAAGCCGCATGTTTCCCATGCCCAAGGCTGACAGCGAAATGTTTTTATAGTTTTTGTAAATCATATAGATCAGCTCCTTTTTGTTGTTAAAAAAGGACAGGTAAAAAGACCTGCCCTTATAAACAAAGATAAAAAAACGGAAAACGACCCACCGCCGTTTTCAAAAGAAAAAAGCGGAACCGGTTTATAGCTGAAGGCTTAAAAAAGGGGATCAGAGCTGTTCGTCCTGAGCCTCGACCTCGCTGTCGTCGATGATCTCCTCTTCCTCGTCCTCTTCCTCGGCAATATCCTCGTCGGTAACCTCGGGAATATCCTCGGCGTCGGCTTCAAAGAAGCTTTCAAACTCTTCGTCGTCCACAACGTCGTCGAAAAAGTCGTAATCCTCTTCTTCTTCCTCTTCCTTCTTAAAGATCTTGTCCTTTAAAAGCATGGTAGCAACAAAAGCGCCGCCGATAACGGCAATAATTCCCACAATAAAACCGATAATGCCCTTATTCATATTAAATCCTCCTTGGCTGAATGCTTAATTTATTATAAATATTATAAAACATTTTAGGTAAATTTTCAAGGCTTATGTGAAATATAGCAAAATACACAAATTTTCTACATATTTCCTGTTAAATTCATCAAGAGCGCAAGAGCGGCTACAGGTGCGGTTTCACAGCGCAAAATCCTTTTCCCCAAGGTAGCCGAAGCAATGCCGCAGCTAAGGGCAAGCTCCGCCTCTTCGGGTTCAAAGCCGCCTTCGCTTCCCACGAAAATTCCGATTTCCTTTGCATCGGGAGGAATAAGCCCGTTTAAGCTTTCGCCGCCGCACTCATAAAAAAGTATGCCCAATCCGTTTTTGCCGTATTCCCTTGCGGCGGTGGCAAAGTCTGTAAGAGGCAGTATTTGCGGTATTTTCCCTCTGCCGCTCTGCTTTGCCGCCTCCTCCGCTATTTTTTGCCATCTTTGGATTTTTTTGGCTGAGCTTTTGGGATCGGGGCGGGAAACGCATCTTTTCGACAGAGTGGGAACGACCATTGCCGCTCCCAGCTCCGTCGCCTTTTGTACTATAAAGTCCATTTTATCGCCCTTGGGCAAGCACTGGAACAGCGTGATATTCACGCTCGGCTCCGCCTCGTTTTTGCGGCGCTCCAAGGTCTCGAGCTTGACCCGATCCTTTTCCAAATCGACTATGCGGCAAAGGAAGTCGTTTTCGCCGTTGTCGCAGACCACCGCCAAATCTCCCTTTCTCATGCGCAGCACCGCAGAAATATGCTTGGCGTCCTCTCCGCTTATAACGACCTCTTCGCTGCCGACGGCGGCAAAAAAACGGGGGTATCTCCACCTATCGCTTTTTTCCTCCGCAGCCGTCTTTTCAATACCCTCCGTAAATTCCATAAAATCTCCTTATACAGTTTTCGCTTTAAAAGATAGACAAAGTCTATCTTTTAAAGACGCCGCAAAGCGGC
>JAMPBF010000241.1 GCA_023666805.1 Bacillota bacterium | reverse complement strand
TTACAGACGATAAGAAAGGTTTTCCCGGCGCATGGGCTTACAACAGCGTCCTATCTGGAAATTGGAAAAATGTGCTTTCTCCCGGAAAAGAACCACACCGGGTATTTTGGCAGCCTTGCGCTCTCCACCCTCATACGTTGGGTGCGGGACAACACGGGCTGCCTTTTCCTATACACCCTTGCAGACGGCATTATGGGGAAATGCGGCTATGTGTACCAAGCGTCAAACTTCCGCTACTTAGGGCATTTCACAACAAGCGTCTACCGGGACAGCTCCACCGGGGAAAAGATACACCCCCGGAGTGCCGGGCAGCTCCTAGCCGAGAACGCCGCCCTAGAGGGCGTGGAAAAGAAAAGCTGGCTGACCTATGAATTTTGCGCCGCAAAAGGGATTGAGAAGATCAACGGGCGTATGTTCCGCTATATCTACCCGCTGACAAAGGAAGCAAAAAATATCTTGAACAGCTACCCGCAGTACAGGGACTTACCCCGACCCAAAGACAAAGATTTATATTTTGCCGTCCGTACAGGCAGTAGGCAGTACACGCAGATACCGCAGCCCCTCTTTGACCGGGACATATGCCGCTATAACCCGCAGAAATACGGGCAGGCAGAAAGGAGGTAACAGACCTTGCAGGAATTTAAGGCAAAGGCAAAGACCACGCAGAAAATGACCCGTGACGGCGTTGTGGAAACCGACAGGGCAACCGGGGAGCAGACCCGCAAAAGCCAAAGGGAAACAGACGATTTTTCCGGCGGCACAGCGGAAAACGTGACCGGGAAAGCCTTTGACCGTGCCGCCGCCGAAAGGCAGCGTCACAAGGCAAAGAAACGCCGTAAAAAGGCAGAAAAAGAAGCAAAGCAGGCAAAGGAAGCCACAGGGAAACAGACTACCCGACTGCAATTTTCGGATGCAGAACGCACAGACCCGGAGCTTGCAAAGTATGTGAAAAAGTCCGAGAAAGCCGCTGACCGACTGGAAGAAGCAAGGGCAAAGATACCCAAGCAGAAACGTATCAAAATGGCGAGGGAATTTGACGAAGCCACGGGGCGGGCAAAGACACACCTGTACTTTGAGGAAACCGACAAGCCACCAAACGGGAAGCTGCACCACAACCCGGCAGACCGACCCATACAGGAGATCAAGAACTTTGTGCATGGGAAAGTGGGCGAGGTAGAGAAAGAAAATTCCGGCGTTGAGGGCGCACACAAGACGGAGAAACTTGCGGAACGGGCGGGCGGCTACGCAGCCCGGAAACTGAAAGAGGGCTGCCGAAGCCACAAGCTGAAACCCTACCGGGAAGCCGAAAAAGCACAAGCCGCTTCCATGAAAGCAGACAGCAATTATCTATACCACAAGACGCTGAAAGAGAACCCGGAGCTTGCGGGCAACCCCCTCTCCCGTTTCCACCAGAAACAGCGGATAAAAAGGCAGTACGCAAAAGATTTACGGAACGCCGGGAAATCGGCGGAAAAGGCGGCAAAGAGAACCGGGAAAGCCGCAGGGGAAGCCACGAAAAAGGCAACGGACTTTATTGCCCGCCACTGGAAAGGCATACTGACCGTTTCCGTGTTCCTGCTCCTTATCGTGATGATATTTACCGGGCTGTCCTCATGCGCCGCCGTTTTGCAGGGCGGCGTTACCTCTATCGTTGGCACTTCCTACACCGCCGAGGACGAAGCAATCCGGGAGGTGGAAGCCGACTACAAGGAACTGGAAAGCGGCTTGCGTGAGGAAATATCGGACATAGAAACGGACTACCCGGACTATGACGAATACCAGTACCATTTAGACGAGATCGGGCATGACCCCTTTGCACTTGCGTCCTACCTTACCGCCAAGCTCTACGACTACACAAGGCAGGAAGCCCAAGCCGAGATACAGGCATTGTTTGAAAAGCAGTACACCCTTACCCTGCGGGAAGAAATACAGACACGCTACCGCACGGAAACCACCACCGACCCGGAAACCGGGGAAACCACCACCGAGGAAGTCCCCTACGACTATTACATTCTCCATGTGACGCTGACAAACAAAAACATTGAAACCCTTGCCGGGGAACTCCTTACCCCGGAGCAGAAAGAAATGTTTGACATCTACATGGAAACCAAAGGCAACAAGCCGGACGTGTTCGGGGAAAACTATGCAACCCAACCGGGCGGCGGGCAGTACACGGACTATGAGATACCGCCGGAAGCCCTCTCTGATGAACGCTTTGCCGCCATGATTGCGGAAGCGGAAAAATACTTAGGCTACCCCTATGTATGGGGCGGCAGCTCCCCGTCCACTTCCTTTGACTGTTCGGGCTTTGTGTGCTGGGTAATCAACCATTCTGGCGCAGGGAACGTAGGCAGGACAACGGCGCAGGGCATTTTTAATTACACCACGCCCATAACACCGAGCGAAGCCAAGCCGGGGGACATTATCTTTTTCACGGGGACATATGACAGCGGATCGGCAGTAAGCCATGTAGGGATATATGCAGGCAACGGCATGATGATACATTGCGGCAACCCTATCTCTTACGCTTCCGTCAACACCCCGTACTGGCAGCAGCATTTCTATTCTTACGGCAGGCTTCCGTAACAACTAAATGAAACAGGAGGGAATTTTTTATGATGAAACTGGAACGTATCATTGCGGAGATTGAAAAGACAAAAGAAACAATCTCCAAGCAGCAGGGCAGGCTTAGGGAACTGGAAGCGCAGAAAACCGAAGCGGAAAACCTGCAAATCGTACAAATGGTAAGGGCGTTGCGCATGACCCCGGCAGAGCTTTCCGCCTTTTTGCAGGGCAAGCCGGACAATGCCGCCGCACCCGCAACAGCAGCCGCCAATAACAGCCTTTTTTCAAGACAGGAGGACACCGAGAATGAGTAAAAAAATCTTGCATACCTTTTTAGCACTTGCCGCCGCCCTTATCCTTACGGGCGGCTTTTCCATGACCGCCTACGCAGGCGGCGGGGAGGAATACGAAGTGACGGAAACGCCCACCCCGGAGCCGGAGGAAACAGCGACCCCAAGCGACCCGCTGACCCCGGAGGGCAACGCAACCCTTGTTGATGATATTTGGGGCGAAAACAAGCAGCTTATCACAGTAACCACCAAGAAAGGGAATTATTTTTATATCCTTATCGACCGAGCCGCCGAGGGCGAGAACACCGTTTATTTCCTCAACATGGTAGACGAAGCCGACCTCATGGCACTGATTGAGGACGGGGAAACAGAGGAAACAACGGTAATGCCGCAGACCTGCACCTGTACGGAAAAATGCGAAGCCGGGGCGGTCAACGCAGGCTGCCCGGT
>JAMPBF010000240.1 GCA_023666805.1 Bacillota bacterium | reverse complement strand
CTTCGCCTTTTCCGCCTGCAATACCTATATCAGCCTCTCTGGCTTCTCCGGGTCCGTTTACTGCGCAGCCCATTACGGCTATTTTTATATTTTTATGTATGTTCTCGGTCGCTTTTTCCACATCGTGAGCCAGCTTTATTAAATCTATTTGAGTACGCCCGCAGGTAGGACAGGAAACGATCTCCACATTGCCCTTTCCCTTGCCTATTGCTGTCAGTATGTCTCTTGCTGCCTTTATTTCCTTAACGGGGTTTTCCGTAAGAGAAACACGAATGGTATCGCCTATTCCGTCGCAAAGCAGTGAACCTATACCGACAGCCGATTTAATTATTCCCATTCTTTCCGTACCCGCCTCGGTGACCCCAAGGTGCAATGGGTAGTCACAAAGCTTGTTCAGTTTTCGATAAGCCTCTATCATTACAGGCACGGAAGAAGCCTTTATTGAAATCACCGTATCATTGAAATTCTGTTCCTCAAGAAGCTTAACATGCCTCATAGCGCTTTCGATCAGTGCATCGGCACAAGGCGAACCGTATTTTTTCATCAGTTCCTTTTCCAATGAACCCGAATTGACCCCTATCCTTATGGGAATACCCGCAGTTTTACAGGCATTGGTGACTTCTCTGACCTTATCGGCTGAACCGATGTTGCCGGGGTTTATTCTCAGCTTGTCCACACCGTTTTCAACGCATTTTAAAGCTATTTTGTAATCGAAATGAATATCCGCCACTAACGGGATCGATATTTTATTTTTTATTGCAGGTATAAGAGCTGCCGCTTCAATTGTAGGAACGGAAACGCGTACTATTTCACATCCCGCCTGCTCCAATTCTACAGCCTGTCTTATGTTTCTCTCGGTATCCTCCCATGGAACATTCAGCATTGACTGGATATATATATTGCCGTCGCCTAAAAAAAGCTTTCCGACCTTAACCCTTTTTCCGGACATAAAATCACCCTCCCGTCACCAATTTAACAATATCGTTAAAGGTAACAAACAGCATTAAAACCATAAGAGCGGCAAAACCTATAAAATGTACTATTCCCTCGTGCTCGGGCTTCATCGGCTTACGTCTTATCAGTTCAATAATTAAGAAAACAATTCTGCTTCCGTCTAAGGCAGGGATAGGCAAAAGATTGAATACCCCTAAATTTATGGTTATTAAAGCGACTATAGAAAGCAAATTGATTACGTTAACCCTAATGTCTTGGCTGGCAGTTGCCGATTGAGAAATGGCAGTGACAGTTCCTACCGGTCCTGCAAGATCGTTCAGCCCGTAAGTACCGCTGATTAAATCCATCAGTGAAATCCATACCAATCTTCCGTAGGTGGCAGCTTCTTTAAAGCTGTATTCCATAACATTGCCGAAATTAAGCTTTTGCGAGTATACCGCAAAGTCCAATGCGACGCTCGAATTTTCGTTTTCATCTCGGCTGATAGCAAAGGTCACGTTATCTAAGGTTATTATTTCTCCGTTTCTTTTCACTTTAAAGCTGTACTGTATTGTTTCTGCGTCCTCAGAAGCTTTCATAGCTTTATTTTGCAGAGCGTAGGATATATCCATGGAGCTCCAAATAGTGTGTCCGTTGATCTCGGTAATTATATCGTTCTCCTGCAGCGCCTGATTGGAAATAGGGTTTTCACCGACAAACCGAGCAATTTCCGATGTTATGACCTTTCCGCTGACTAAATTTACTATAATACAAACAACAATGCCTAAAATTAAGTTCATAAAAGGACCGGCGGCAAGAACGATCATTCTTTGCCATACGGGCTTATTTCTAAAGCTTCTGGGATCGTCGCTTTCCTCGTCCTCGCCAAGCTGAACTGAGCCGCCTATCGGAAAAAGCTTAACGGTATAAAGAGTTTCCTTTCCCTGCTTCTTAAGAATAGTGGGACCCATACCCAAGGAAAATTCGCTGACTCTTATCCCGCATGCTTTTGCAGCGAAAAAGTGCCCCATTTCATGTATTATAATGATAATGCAAAAAGCCAAAATTGCCAGTACGATCGTCATAACTTCTCCTATCCTATTTGCTCATATATTCTTCTGTTTCTCTCTCTGTTTCAAAGATAATCTCGGGTGATATTTCTTTTATATATTTAACGCTTTCCATTGCACTTCTGATTTTGTTCGGTATTTCCCAAAAGCCGATTTTATCCTCCAAAAACATTTTTACGGAGATCTCGTTTGCTTTGTTTATTATACACGGCATATTTCCGCCTTTTTTTAATGCGCTGCGGGCAATATCCATACACGGAAAAACATCATTATTCGGTTTTTCAAAGGTTAAAGAACCTATTTCCGTAAGAGAAAGAGATCTTGCGCAGGAGTTAACTCTTTTCGGATAAGTCAAAGCGAGCTGTATCGGGATCCTCATATCCGGAACGCCGAGCTGACCTATAACCGAACCGTCTTCAAATTCCACCGCAGAATGTAAAATGCTTTGTGGGTGAATAATAATTTCCACCTGCTCCGAGGTCGCTCCGAAAAGCCAAACAGCCTCAATAAGCTCCAAGCCTTTGTTCATCATGGTAGCGCTGTCTATTGTAATTTTTGCACCCATGCTCCAGTTCGGATGCTTTAAAGCCTGCGATTTGTTAACCGTTTTTAGCTGCTCCTTGGTAAATCCTCTGAACGGACCGCCGGACGCAGTTAAGAGAATTTTTCGGAATTTATTTTCGCCCTTTCCCATAAGACATTGAAAAATTGCGGAATGTTCACTGTCAATAGGCAAAAGCCGCACCTTTTTTTCTTTGATTTGTTTTATGATTATTTCGCCGCCTACCACTAAGGTTTCCTTATTTGCCAAAGCAATATCGTTTCTCGCCTTAACGGCAGCGAGCGTAGGCGCAAAGCCCGCTGTTCCCACAATAGCATTTACCGTTGTGTCACATTTGAGAGACGCCAATTGACAAAGCCCTTCTTTTCCGCAGAGAACCTTGACATCGGTATCCTTCAGGGATAATTTAAGCTCCTTGTATTTGCTTTCGTCGGCTGCACATACATATTGAGGTGCAAATTCCCTTGCCTGCCGCTCCAAAAGCTTCACGCTGGTTTCTGCGGACAACGCTTTTATCTTTATATTATGCAGTCTCGCCACATCTAATACCTGTGTTCCTATAGAACCGGTTGAACCCAAAAGTACGATTTCCTTCATGCCAAAATTAAAGCCGAAGTTATATCAGGCAGCAAAGCCCGACAAACATCGGCATTTCCTCCTATGCAATCATTTGAACAGGTTCGATTAAATTAAAAACAAAATAAAGGAAAGGCGCTACAAAAAGAACGCTGTCAAATCGGTCAAGTATTCCGCCGTGACCGGGGAGAATAGAGCCAAAGTCCTTTACCATGCATTGACGCTTCAGAAGCGAAGCGGAAAAATC
>JAMPBF010000023.1 GCA_023666805.1 Bacillota bacterium | reverse complement strand
GGCTTGGTAATAACCACAGACGGCAGCATAACCGATATTCCCAGAAGCGAATATGAGGAAGCGGAGCAGCGTGTAATAGAGGAGCTTAATATTATTCATAAGCCCTTTGTGATCGTATTAAACTGCCAAAATCCGCAATCAGAGGAAAGCAGAGCCTTGGCGCAGGAGCTTTCGGAAAAATATCAAAAGCCCGTTATGCCTCTCAACTGCTTGGAAATCGATGAGCAATCCATAAAAGACCTTTTAGCGGAAATTTTGCTTCAATTCCCCGTCAAAGAAATCAATATCAAAATTCCCAAATGGCTCACCGCACTGGAAAAAGGTCACTGGCTCAAAACAGAGATCTTTTCCGCACTGAAAAAATCTGCTGCAAATATCTCGCATATCGGTGAAATTAAGGACGTTTCCTGTAAATTATCCGAAAATGAATATGTGACCGAATGCAGTGTGGAAAAAGTTGATTTGGGTTCGGGCGCAGGATTTATTAAGATCGGTCTTGCAAATGATCTGTTTTACCGTGTTTTGGGCGAGACCACCGGCTTAGACATCATGGACGAAAGCGACTTAATGCCCTGCATGATCGAGCTTGCGCAAATAAAGAAAAAATACGAAAAGGTAAAGAGCGCCTTGGACGAGGTTGAGGCGACAGGCTACGGCATCGTAATGCCCAGTCTTGAAGAATTGACATTGGAAGAACCGGAGATCGTCAAGCAAGGCGGAAAATACGGAGTAAGACTGAGAGCCGAATCCACCTCGATTCACATGATGAGTGCAAAAATCAACACCGAGGTTTCCCCTATTGTGGGAACCGAGCGGCAAAGTGAGGAATTAGTTAAGTATTTGCTTAAAGAATTTGAAGAAAATCCCTCCAAAATCTGGGAAAGCAATATTTTCGGAAAATCACTTCATGAATTGGTCACAGAAGGTCTTCACAATAAATTGTACCGTATGCCTGTAGACGCACGTCAAAAGCTTCAGGAAACGATCCAGCGTATAATAAACGACGGCTGCGGCGGACTGATTTGCATTATTCTGTAATTTTTGAAACAGAAATGGCTTCCAATAACCTTCATAGGTTTGAAGAAGCCTTTTCTTTTTTTCAAAAAATTTTAAAAAATTGCCTTTTTCCTATTGACAAATATCTCGGATTCTGATATAATTATTTAACGGTGAATGCTGATATAGCTCAGTTGGTAGAGCGCATCCTTGGTAAGGATGAGGTCATCGGTTCAAATCCGATTATCAGCTCCAAAAAACCTTTGCAGAAAGCTTGCAAAGGTTTTTGTTTTTAATAATTATCATTTATTAAACATTAAATGTAAAAAACAGTGTAAGTACGGAGGACAAAGGAATGGTAGACTACAATATCTTTTCGGGATCGGAAACTATTGCTTCGGAGTGGACACTGGGTCCTCAAATTCAAACGAGTAACGGCAGCGGTAAATTTGACCCTACGGAAATCACAAAAGGCGGATTCTTCACCATTGATTACACAGGAACCGAAGGAGCAATATATTTAGTCTTTTCCCAGTGGGACAACTCAAAATGGGTAAGTATAAACACACCCACTTCAACCGAAAAAACAGAAATAGGTTATACCTCTACCTTTAGCTTTGAGGATTGCGCCCAAGCTTTTGAATCCGACGACTTCTCCGATTTAAATGTTATTTGTGCCGGCTCTGCAAAAGCTGAAGGCAAAACGGTAATTACCGATATAAGCTGGCATGGCTATCCTGCCGCACCGGATTTAGGAGAGACAGCCATGCTCTTTAAAGGCTCCAAAAAAGGCGATTCTGTTGGCACAAACATTGCATTCTTTTACACAAAGCATGTAGGCGGAGAATGGGACGCTGCCGCAATAAATAAAGACAGTTATTTCTATGCCGAATATTTAGGTGCGGAGAACGGAATTTATCTTGCTTTTCTCAGTGCTTCCGGTGCCTCCGACTGGGTTGCCGTTTACCCTGACGAAACAGGAAAAACAGCCGAAGGAAGATTTTATTCGATTTTCAAATATGAAAACTTTTCCAAAAAATTCGGCACAAACTTCAAAAGATTAGATCAAATTCAAGCATACTGTAACAAGAACGAAAAAATTACTCTTAAAAGAATTGCTTATTTTACAGGCAAAGGCGATCCTGTCGATGTTAACGGAACAGACACATGGGACAGAGCTGACACAGGCATAGCCTTTATCGGCGACAGTATTGTTCAAAATCCTCTTGTTGACAGCGAGCATCTTGATAAAAAAGACTGGAACGGCATTTTAAACAGAACAGACTGTTCAAATTACGGTATCGGCGGACAAACAACAATGCATTGCGCCGCAAGAATCAATGAGCCTGCAAAAAAACACTACAGCAAGGCAGTTATGCTTTGTGGGATCAATGACATAGGCAAAGGCTACAGCAATCAGCAAATATGCAATAACTTCAAAACCATGTTTAACGTATTAAAGACCTTCAATCCCCAAATCAAGATATACCTAATCAGCGTTTTGCCAACCACTGATGTATGGTACACAAATGAACAAAACAAAATAGTTGCGCTGAACAATGATTTAAAGGAATTGACGCAATCGGAAAGCAATGTTACATATGTGGACTGTTATTCCTCATTTATCGGCGACAACGGTTACTGCAAGCCTCAGCTTGTATTTGACGGTTTGCACCCCAATCTTGAAGGCTATGCAGTAATTGCAAAAATATTAAATTCTTATCTTGACTAAAGGCCAGCTATAATTACAGTTTTTTTCACATAACAAAAACGGCTTCAGAAGCTAACATCTGAAACCGTTTTTTATTGCAATATAGATTAGTCGCTTACATAAGGAATAAGTGCAACCTGTCTTGCTCTCTTAATCGCAGTAGTAAGCTCTCTCTGATGATAAGCGCAGCAGCCTGTTACACGGCGGGGCAAAATCTTAGAACGCTCTGTCATGCATTTCTTAAGCTTTGCTACGTCCTTATAATCGATAAATTCAGCTCTGTCAACGCAGAACTGGCAAACCTTTTTTCTTGCACGCTTTACGGGACGTGCGCCTTTGTCGTTGTTTAATTCATGCTTTTCAGCCATAATTATTTCCTCCTTTTAAATCTTAGAACGGATAACCGTCGTCGTCAGAACCGTCTGTTTCAACAAAATCACTGTTGCTTCCCGATGACGCTGCGGCGGAATTTGATGATACAGCCACCGAGGGCGTAGAGGAAGGTACTGTTGGAGCATTGCTGCTGTAAGATCCATAGCCCGGCTGCTTAGGTTCACCTGTGAAATTGGCATTGCTTACTACCAATTCCACAACGTTTTGAGTGCTTCCGTTTTTGTCAACATACTGACGGGTTTGAAGCTCGCCCTCCACCAAAATCATTCTGCCCTTGGAAAAATAACGTGAAATAAATTCAGCGGTGCTTCTCCATGCTACAATGTTGAAAAAATCCGCTTTTCTTTCCTCGCCCTTAACTTGATAAGAACGATCAACTGCAAGGCGGAAAGATAACACATTTATTCCGTTTTGGGTGGTTTTTAATTCGAGGTCGTTACAAATTCGTCCCATCAAAATCGCCTTATTAAACATCTACAAACCTCCAATAAACATCTTATTCATTCGATCTGCTTACTTTCCAAGAACAATCATTGAGCGAAGAACGCCGTCCGTAATGCTGACAATACGTTCAAACTCCGCAGGGAAATCGGTTTTGCTGGAAAAATTATAAACTACATAATATCCGTCATTTTCATAGTTGATAGGATATGCAAGCTTTCTTTTTCCCCATTCGTCAATGTTGATAAGCTCACCGTTTGCCTTAATGAGATCGGTAAACTTAGCAACAAGATTTTGAACCTGTTCCTCACCGTTTTTCAGAGAGAAAACAACCATTGCCTCGTACTTTTCGCCGAGTTTTGCCATAATATATACCTCCTTTTAGACTTATGGCCCACACTTTTTAACAATGTCATTAAATGTGTGAGCAAGGATAATATTGAGGTCATGCCTCAATCTTTGTAATTATAGCAGATTTTATTTTTATTGTCAAGTCTTTTTATTCTATTTTTTTGGTTTTTTCGGTTTAGAAAAAATCTCAAAAAATACTCTTTCCGAAAATAAGACACATTGCAGAGTAAATTATCGGCTGATGGAGCACATATATCCACAGTGAATAGCGTCCCGCTGCCGCAAATAATTTAATATGGGTCTTGTAAAAAAATTTGGGAGCGTGCCCCGCCTTAACATAAACGCCGTAAAAAGCTCCCGCCAAGAAAAGAAAAAGCCATGGAAACAGCGGAAAATAGTCCAACGATGCAAAACCCTTTCCGGGAAAGCCCAACGGATACAATACGCTTGTGGAATAAAGGAGCTTAGGCATCTCAAAGCGAAAAAGCTCTCCTATTCCAAAATATCCTCTTGAAAAATTATATGTTATTAAAAACAGTGCTGCATTTGCCAAAATTCCGATAATAGGCGGTATCCGTTCAAAAAACGACTGTCCGAGCCCGTATGTCATCATGCATATTCCGAGGCAGTGCAATATGCCGAAAACATCGGGAGAATCGGGTACAACAAAGGCGGTGACAAAGGTCATTATCATTCCGATAAAAAAGCACTGAACGCCTCTTTTCAGGTTGCTTGCGGAATAATTGCATACAATTCCCGATATGCAGATAAAAATTCCGGCAAATACCTGTTCAATGGGATAAAACCAATCCTCGAAAAAAATTGGCACGTCTACCCCGAACATATATTTTAAATTAAACATTGCATGGTAAAATACCATGCATATTATAGCAAAGCCTCTCAGCTCGTCCAAAAATCCAACTCTGTTTTTTGTATTGATCATAATGCGTCACATTCTCTTACTGTATTTTTTGCAAACCCTTGAGTTATGCCTATACCATTTTACCATGTTACAGACTAAAATGCAAGTGTTGAGAAGCTGATTTTAACTTATTGCCACACTGCTTCCGCTGCCGGCTGTCAATTTGAACTTATTGTTATTGCTTCCGTTCAGCAGCATTTCCGCCAACGGGTTTTCCACCTCGGACAAAATCAGTCTTCGTAAGGATCTGGCGCCGCAGGATTTATCAAATCCCTTTTCTGCCAAGACCCTTGCCGCTTCGTCGGTATACGAAAGCTCAATGCCTGCGTTTTGTGCTCTTTTACATAAATCGTTAAGCATAATGCAGCAAATTTTCTTAATTGAATCCTTGCTTAAAGGCTCAAATATAATAATTTCCCCTACCCTGTTTATAAATTCGGGCTTAAAGGTTTTTTTCAATTCCTCCTTCAGCTTTTCTTTTTTTAAATTCTCCTCCTTATTCTCCCCAAAGCCTATACTTACAGAATTTTCCGTCAGCTGTCTTGCTCCTACATTTCCTGTCATAACAATAACGGTGTTGGAAAAATCAACCGTTCTTCCCTCCGAGGAGGTCAGCCTGCCGTCCTCCAGTATTTGCAGCAGCAAATTGCAAACGTCCGAATGAGCTTTTTCAATCTCGTCAAAAAGTATTACCGAATACGGTTTTTGCCTTACCGCTTCTATAAATTTTCCTCCCTGCTCATAGCCGACATACCCGGGAGGCGATCCTATAAGCTTAGAGACGGAATGTTTTTCCATGTATTCCGACATATCCAATCTGATAAGCGATTTTTCGCTTCCGAACAGCTCTGCGGCAAGAGATCTGCAAAGCTGGGTCTTGCCAACTCCCGTAGGTCCCAAAAAGATAAACGATCCCACGGGACGGCTTGGGACCTTAAGCCCGGATCTTCCCCACTTTATTGCTTTGACAACTTCGTCAACTGCTTTGTCCTGTCCTATTACCTCCTCCTTTAATCTGTCACGAAGATTTGACAATAAATTTATATCAGCCGACGACATTTTACCAACCGGAATCCCGCTCCACTGAGAAATCACTTTACATACCGCCTGCTTATCAACAGTGCCGATCCCGATCCCTTTTTGAAAGCAGTCTTTTCTCATCTCCTCGCTTTTTTCTGTCAAGGATATTTCTTCATCTCTCAGCTTTGCGGCCTTTTCAAAATCCTGCTCCTCTATGGCTTTAATTTTTTCATATTTACAGCGTTTAAGCTTATTTTCCAATTTGGTTAATGCGGGAGCTTCGCCGAAGCTGTTTAATCTCTGCTGTGCCGCCGCTTCGTCAATAATGTCTATCGCCTTATCCGGTAATCTTCTGTCATTTATATACCTTACGGAAAGCTTTATCGCTTCTCTGATCGCATCATCGCTTATCCTTATTTTATGGTGAGCCTCATATTTATCCTTTAATCCCAACATGATTTGCTCCGTAGCTTTTTCATCCGGCTCCTCCACCTTTATCGGCTGAAATCTCCGTTCCAATGCTCCGTCTTTTTCAATGTATTTTCTGTATTCCTCCAGCGTGGTGGCGCCTATGAGCTGTATTTCTCCTCGGGCAAGTATGGGCTTTAGTATGTTTGCTGCGTCAATTGCGCCCTCCGCCGAGCCTGCTCCGACAATATTATGAATTTCATCTATAAACAAAATTATATTTTTGTCCTGAACCACCTTGTCGATGACGGCTTTTACCCGCTCTTCAAAATCGCCTCGGTATTTTGCTCCCGCTATCATAGAAGTTATGTCCAGCATAAAGATTCTTTTTTCCTTCAAGTCCTCGGGCACCTGTCCCTCTGCGATCCTTATGGCAAGGCCCTCTGCTACCGCAGTCTTCCCTACCCCGCTTTCGCCTATAAGACACGGGTTATTTTTTCTGCGGCGCAAAAGAGTTTGTATCATTCTTTGTATCTCTTTATCTCGGCAAAAAACAGGGTCAAGCTCCCCCTGTTCCGCCGATAAGGTCAGATCCCTCCCGTATTTCAACATATTGCCGTCGGTAATGGTTTTCTTTTTCGACGTTCCCCGGGAAAGCTCCTTCTTGCTTTCACAACAACTGCGTATGCTCCCCGAAAAATCAGCCCCCATTTCCTTTAAAAATATGCTGCCGTAGCAGTCTTCGTCGGAAAGCATTGCGTAAAGTATATGCTCGGTTCCCACCGAAGAGGAATTTTCTCTTTTAGCCTCGCAAAGCGCATTTTCCAGTATTCTCTTGCTTCTCGGGGTAAAGTCGGCTATGCTCAAATGTGTGGGGATTCCGCTGCCTATCGACTGCTGGAGTTTTTCGATCACATTTTCCCGATTTATTCCCTGAGAGGTTAGTATGTGCCCCGCCACCCCGTTCTCATCACAAAGCAGTCCGCAAAGGATATGCTCGCTTCCGACATAAGTGTGTCCCATAGAGGACGCCGTTATAATGGAACTGTTTAACGCCTTGTTTGCCTTTTCGGTAAAACCGCTGAATTCAACCATTTTTTGTCGATCCTTTCAAAAAAATTAAAAAATTGTAACACAAAATCCTTCGATTCATATATTGTATTATGAAACGTTTCAGTAAAATCTAATCAAGGAGGAACATTTTTATGTGCGGTAACAACTGCTATTGGATTATCATTCTTATCCTTTTGTTCACCTGCTGCGGCGGCAACGGCACCGGTCTTGCTAACAACAGCGGCTGCGGATGCAACAACGGATGCGGCAACGATTGCGGAAATGGCTGTGGCTGCGGCTGCTGATTGATTTCCTGAGCAGTGGGAGAGGTTACTCTCCTGCTGTTTTATTATATTCAAAAGTACAAGCCTTAAAAACCATTATCAGCTTAATAATGACTTATTGTGCAATTTTTCCAATTATGAAGTAAAAGAAAAAAGTAAGATTATTAAAAAAGTATATTTTTAATCGGCGAAATTTGTAGTATAATATATCTTTAGGTATTATTATTTAAATAAATTCAGGAATAAAGAAAAGAGGAACCGTCTTGATAAGAAATGATTTAAGAAATATTGCAATTATCGCCCATGTTGACCACGGAAAAACCACACTGGTCGATGAAATGCTGAAGCAGGGGGGCGTATACCGCGAAAATCAAGAGATCGTCGATCGCGTGATGGACAGCAACGACTTGGAGCGGGAAAGAGGGATCACTATTTTGGCAAAAAACACGTCGGTTAATTACAACGGCGTTAAAATCAATATTGTAGACACTCCCGGCCACGCCGATTTCTCCGGCGAGGTTGAACGCATATTAAAAATGGTAAACGGCGTACTGCTGCTGGTAGACAGCTTTGAAGGCACAATGCCTCAAACGCGCTTTGTACTGCAAAAGGCACTTGAGCTCGGTCACAAGATAATTGTGGTAGTAAATAAAACCGACCGTCCCGACGCCCGCAACAAGGAGGTAGTGAACGAGGTATTGGAGCTTCTGCTTGACCTCGACGCTACGGAAGAACAGCTTGACAGCCCGGTTGTTTTCTGTTCGGGAAGAATGGGCTGCTCCTCTTACAATCCGGACGATATGGGAGATAATTTTATCCCGTTGTTTGATAAGATCGTTGAGCATATTCCCGCTCCCGAAGGAGATGAAGAGGGAGAATTGCAGGTGCTTGTCTCCTCCATAGACTACAACGATTATGTCGGCAGGATCGCAGTAGGACGTGTGGAAAGAGGAAAAATCAAGGTCAATCAAGAAGTTACGGTATGCGACCACCACAACAGAGTTGCACCTTATAAATCCAAAATAGTCAACCTGTATCAATTTGACGGACTTGGCAAAACTCCTGTCGAGGAAGCCACTGTAGGCGATATTGTGGCGTTTAGCGGCATTGAAAAAATAACGATAGGCGAAACCGTTTGCTCCGTAAACGCTCCCGAGCCTTTGCCTTTCGTAAAAATAACCGAGCCCACCGTTGAAATGACCTTCTCGGTCAACGACAGCCCTTTTGCCGGCAGAGAGGGCAAGTTTGTTACATCAAGACAAATACGCGAGCGTCTTAACCGCGAGCTTCTAAAGGATGTTTCCTTAAGAGTTAAGGACAGCGACACCACAGACAGCTTTGACGTATCGGGCCGAGGAGAAATGCATCTGTCCATTCTTATTGAAACCATGCGCAGAGAAGGATATGAGCTGTCGGTCAGCACTCCCCGTGTTTTATACAAGGAAATCGACGGAGTTAAATGCGAGCCTATGGAAAGGCTTGTAATAGACGTTCCCAACGATTCGGTCGGCGCTGTAATGAGCAAGATGGGCATACGCAAGGGAGAAATGATTTCCATGAATCCTGTGGGCAGCCGTACTAAAATTGAGTTTATCATTCCCGAAAGAGGGCTTTTCGGATACAAAAGCGAATTTTTGACGGATACCAAAGGAGAAGGTGTAATGAATACCGTATTTGACGGCTATCAGCCGTTTATGGGCGATATTCCCACAAGAACCACAGGCTCTCTTGTGGCATTTGAAACAGGTACAGCCTGCGCCTACGGATTGTTCAATGTTCAAGACAGAGGACAGCTCTTTGTAGATTCGGGAACCGAGGTTTATGAGGGAATGGTAGTGGGAGTTTCTCCCAAATCAGGAGATATAAACGTAAATGTCTGCAAGAAAAAGCACCTTACCAACACTCGAGCCAGCGGCAGCGACGAAGCATTAAGGCTGATCCCTTACAAAAAAATGAGCCTTGAGGAAAGTCTCGAATTCATCTGCGACGATGAGCTTGTGGAAGTAACTCCCCAAAATATACGCATCAGAAAACGTATACTTGACAATGAACTGAGAGCCAAGGATCAAGCAAAGCGAAAAAAATAATGGACTATATAAAAATCGGCAATGTTAAAATAGAAAAAACCGCCGCCCTTGCCCCCATGGCAGGCATGGCAGACAGAGCTTACAGGCTTATGGCGAAAAAATACGGCGCTTCGTTGGTTTGCGGAGAAATGGTCAGCTGTAAGGGCTTATGCTATTCGGACCGAAAAAGCGCTTCCCTGCTGACGGTCACAAGCTCCGAACGTCCTATGGCAATACAGCTTTTCGGGAGCGAACCCGAGTTTTTCTCAAAAGCGGCAAAAATTGCGGAGACATATCGACCCGATCTGATCGATATAAACTGCGGCTGCCCTGTGCCAAAGGTTGTAGGCACGGGTGCGGGATCCGCACTGCTTAAAAAACCGAAAATCATCGGCGAGCTGATAAAGGCGGTAAAAGCAGCCACAGACATTCCCGTAACCGTAAAAATTCGCTTGGGCTGGGACGAAAAAAACATAAATGCGGTCGAAACCGCCAAAATCGCCGAAGACAGCGGTGCAGCGGCGATTACCGTGCATGGCAGAACCAAAACGCAGATGTATTCGGGAAAGGCTGATTGGGAGGCTATCGCAAATATCAAAAAGACCGTTTCAATCCCCGTCATCGGAAACGGCGATGTTATAGATCCTGTCAGCTGCAAAAAAATGTACGAGGAAACAAACTGTGATCTGGTGGCGATCGGCAGAGGCAGCTACGGAAGACCGTGGATTTTTCAAGAGATAACCCATTATTTGGAAACAGGCGAGCTGCTCCCCCAAAAAAGCTTGGAAGAACGGCTGCTGGTGCTTACCGAGCATATAAGCTTGATTGTAAATGAAAAGGGCGAAGAAAGGGGCATGTGCGAAGCGAGAAAGCATTCGGGCTGGTATCTCAAAGGCATACAAAATGCCGCCGCATACCGTAATTTATGCGGTACTCTGTGCACCTTAAACGACTTTAACAAACTTAAAGAAAATATTTTAAAGGATAACGGTCTGTTCATAAAACAATAAAGAAGGAACAAAAATGAAGCTTTTAAATACGGAACAATTTATTGCTTTTGAAATAAACGACAGCAAATTTATCAAAAGCTTTTGCGACCTCCAACATTCCGACAGCAATACTGCCGTAAAGGCTTACCTCGATATATGCAAAATGCTGTTGCTGAACGGTAAGTCCTTGGGTGAGTATCTGCATGACATTATGGTATTTTCGGAGCAGCCCTTGGTCGAAAAGTATCTCAAGGAGAAAAATCCGCTTTTGAAAAAGGCTGTGGAGTATGATGTAAACAAGGCTGCGGAAATTTCAAAGCTCTCGTCGGAGGACATTAAAAATTATCTCTCATATACGTTTAATAAGGATTTCTCCTATCTTCCCGACTTTGAAACGGTGGAATTTCCTTTCGACGCCGATTACTTTATAAATTACTGCAAAGAAAACGGCAGCGGACTTTTTGCAAAGCACAAGGCGTTTACCTATGGCAAGGGACAGCTTCTTCCGATTGAAAACCCCGATCCGATACGCCTGTCCGATTTGAAACGCTATGAGGCGCAGCGCAAGCAGATCGTGGACAATACCCTGTGCTTCATAAAGGATAAATCCGCCAACAACGTGCTTCTGTACGGCGACAGAGGCACGGGAAAATCCAGCACCATAAAAGCCTTGCTTAATGAGTATCCGACTTTAAGAATGATACAGATAGACAAAAAGCAAGTCGGCGATATTTTTGATATTTACGGAAAAATAAAGGATATTCCGCTCCATTTTATAATCTTCATCGATGACTTGTGCTTTAACGAAGACGACGAAGATTTCTTCATTCTCAAACAGGCTTTAGACGGCTCTTTGCACGCCAAACCCAAAAATGTGCTTATTTATGCCACCACCAATCGCAGACATATCATCAAGGAAACTGCCGCCAACCGTGTGGAAAATTATGTGCACAAAAGTGACGCTGTGGACGACAATATGTCGCTTTCCGAACGCTTTGGTCTTTTTGTCACCTTCTCTTCCCCCAATAAGGATCAGTTTTTGGATATTGCCATGCAGATCGCTTCCGATAAGGGGATAAATGTTGACGAAGAGGTCTTTGCCGCAGGTATCGAAAGGTTTGCCTTAAAACGGGGCGGACGTTCGCCTCGAATCGCCAAGCAATATGTGGAGATGCTTGAATCCAAGCTGTCTCTCGGAATGGATATAAATTAATTTCAGTAAAAAGGAAAAAGCTTATGAAAAAAATCACGGCACTGCTGCTTTCGTTATCCGTTATACTATCGGTTTCTTTATGCGGCTGCAACAATGACAATCCGGATCCCGAGCAAACCACCGAGCTTATCACCCAACCCGAACCGACGCCGTTTCCGATTATAATTAATGATGTTGAAATAAAGGACAAGCCCGAAAAGGTGGTATGTCTTTCTCCGGCATTAGCGGAAATAATGTATGAAATGGGATACTCGGACTTACTTGTAGGCAGAAGCAGCTACTGCGATTATCCGCCGCAAATTACGGCAATAAAAGAAGTAGGCGGTACAACAAAGCCTGATATTGATGCAATTATACAGCTTCAGCCCGATTTAGTGCTGTCCTCCGCCCCCATTGCTTCAAAGGATATTTTCAATATGCAGCAATCGGGCATTGCCACTGTGGTTATTCCCGCCCCCACAACCCTTGACGGATTTTCATCTATTTACAAGGCAATGGGTCTTATATTTGAGGGAATGTTTACGGGCACGGAAAAAGGCGAGAGCATTTATGCCGATATTTCACAGGCGCTTGGCAATACCGACAACCTTAATGTGGGAAAATTTGTTTATATTACGGAAAACATGACCGCAGCAGGCGGAAACACCTTTGAAAGCGCAATTCTCTCCTGCTTTGGCACAAACCTTGCCGCCCAAGCCGAGGACTATGCCTTTGATTTGGAATATCTGACGGAAAACCAGCCCGATGTTATTTTTGTCAACAGCATTTACAAAAAAGAGGATTTGGAGGCAAACGAGATATTTGCGGAGCTTGAAGCGCTTGCTAACGATAAAATCGTATTTATAGACAACTCTTATTTAGAACGCCCCACAAGAAGAATAATTGAATTGACGGATAAAATAAAGGCAAGCGCAAATTATACCGTATCTTGACCGATAAAAACATGTTCCAAATCAACTCCCGAAATTTTCCTCATTTTCATTGGAAAAGCGCTGTCGGGAGTTGACTTTTTTCCAATTTTTGATATAATATTTATTGGTTATGTTCGCTTGATATGCAGTCGGCATCAAAAAAACTTGACGTTGACCGTAAAGCTTATCTGAATTGCCCCGCATATCCGTTTTGCTCACTCCATGCGGATCGGCAAACAGCAAACATCCAAAATTTTTGCCGTTTGCGGTAAAAAACGGTAAATTTTAGATTCAAATATAATTTAATAAAAATATATTAACAATGAAAGGTCAATCAACTATGAAATGGACAAGTCTTAACGATTTAAGAGAAAGCTATCTTAAATTTTTTGAAAGCAAAGGTCATCTGCGCATGGATTCCGCACCCCTTGTTCCTCAGGGAGACAATTCCGTACTGCTGATCAACGCAGGAATGACGCCTCTCAAAAAGTATTTTCAGGGCTTGGAAACTCCTCCCTGCAAGAGAGTGACCACCTGTCAAAAGTGCATCCGCACTCCCGATATTGAAAACGTGGGAAAAACCTCGAGGCACGGAACTTATTTTGAAATGCTCGGCAACTTCTCCTTTGGCGATTATTTTAAGCATGAGGCGATCTCATGGGCATGGGAATATCTCACAAAGATACTTGAGATCCCGGAGGACAAGCTTTGGGTCACCATTTACGAGGAGGACGACGAAGCAGGAGAAATTTGGGCTGAAGAGATAGGCGTTCCCCGCAGCAGGATAGTAAAGCTCGGCAAAAAGGATAACTTTTGGGAGCATGGCAGCGGTCCCTGCGGTCCTTGTTCGGAAATTCATTTTGACAGAGGCGAAAAGTACGGTCCTTTGATCGATTTTGAACAAGCCGAGGAATGTGACCGCATAATTGAAATCTGGAACAACGTATTCACCCAGTTTGACAATGACGGCAAGGGTAATTACACTCAGCTTAAAAACAAAAATATAGATACGGGTATGGGACTTGACCGCCTTGCCTGCGTAATGCAGGGTGTGGATAATATGTTTGAGGTCGACACCGCAAAAAATATTATCGATACAATATGTGAGCTGACAGGAAAAAAATATAAAGCCAACGAAAAGGACGATGTGGCGATCCGAGTTATACTTGACCACACAAGAGCCTCTACATTTCTTATCGGAGACGGCGTAAGACCCTCCAATGAAGGCAGAGGCTACGTATTAAGACGTCTTATCCGCAGAGCTGCTCGCTACGGCAGGCTTTTGGGAATGAACGAAAGCTTTTTATACAAGGTTGCCGCCAGCGTTATCAAGGAAAACGAAGGCGCTTATCCCGAGGTAAAGGAAAAGGAAGAGTACATTAAAAAGGTATTAAAGGCAGAAGAAGACAGCTTTAACAAAACCGTTGAAAAGGGCACACAAATTCTTACGGATCTTATTGATAAAATGGAGGTCGGCAGCATTTTAAGCGGCGAGGACGTGTTTAAGCTCCATGACACCTACGGCTTCCCTCTTGATTTGACCAAGGAAATACTTGCGGAAAGAAACCTTTCGCTTGATGAGACCCGTTTCCGCGAGCTTATGGAAAATCAGCGTGCGACGGCTCGTTCTAATCAAGCATTTAAAGGCGGCTGGGACGAAGCGTCAAACGACGCCTTGAAGAGTTTTACCACCAAATTTATAGGATATACCGATCTGACCTCCGATACGCAGTTAAAGGCTATTTTAAAAGACGGTCAGCCCGTTGATTCTTGTGCTGAAGGAGAGGACGTCATTGTTCTTATCGAAACCACCCCCTTTTATGCGGAAAGCGGCGGACAGGTAGGAGACAAAGGCACTATATCCAACGGCGACAATATCCTCCGTGTAGTGGATACCAAAAAGATACTTGGAGGACAATTTATATGTGAATGTCATGTCGAATGCGGCTCATTCTATGTTAACGACAGCGTTCATGCGGAGGTTGACAGAGAGCTGCGAATGGCAACCGCCAGAAACCACACCTGCGCTCACCTGCTCCAAGCAGCGCTGCGCAAGGTTTTGGGAGATCATGTTCACCAGTCGGGCTCTTATGTAGATCCCTATAAATGCCGCTTTGACTTCTCCCACTTCAGCGCAATGACCGTTGAAGAAATCGCAGAGGTTGAAAAAACAGTAAACGAGGAGATTTTGAAGGCAAAGCCCGTTATTACCGAGGAGCTGCCCATCGAAGAGGCGCAAAAGCGAGGCGCCATGGCATTGTTCGGAGAAAAATACGGCAAAATAGTCAGAGTGGTTTCCGTTCCCGAATTTTCCACCGAATTTTGCGGAGGCACTCATCTTACCAATACCTCACAGGCAGGATTATTTAAAATAACCTCGGAAACCTCCGTCGCCAACGGAGTAAGGCGTATAGAGGCGGTGACCGGACTTGAGGTTATCAATAACTATAACAAGCTTAACCTCTTCCTCGGCAAAATCGGTCAGGCAATTAAGGCCTCGGGAGACAGCGCAATTCTCAACCGCTGCATTTCACTGCAAAACGAGGTTCACGATCTTAAAAAGGAAATAGATCAGCTTAACGAAAAAATCTCTGCTACACAGCTTAAGGGACTGTATGACAACCTGGAGGAAGTAAACGGCATAAAAATTATCACCGCAATGCTTACAGGAACAAGTCCCGACAGCCTTCGCAAGTCGGTGGATAAGATAAAGAACAATAACGACAGCTTTATTGCCGTTCTTGCGGGCGTCAGCGACAATAAGGGCAACTTTGTATGCTGCTGCAGTCCGGAAGCTATATCCAAGGGCGCCAATGCGGGACAAATTGTTCGCAGGGTAGCCGAAATCACCGGCGCAAAGGGCGGCGGCAAGCCGGATATGGCTATGTCGGGTATCGGAGATTTAGGCAAAATAGACGATGCGCTTTTGTCCGTTAAAAAGATCGTAGAAGAAATTTTAAAAAATTAATTTAATGTGAAAGGAAAACAATATGGAAAACTGCCTTTTTTGCAAAATAATTGCGGGAGAGATACCCTCCTCAAAGGTTTATGAGGACGATGAGGTCCTTGCCTTCAAGGATATAAACCCTATGGCGCCCGTTCATATTCTCATTATTCCCAAGGATCACATTGACGGAGCGGACAAGCTTAACGAGGAGAACTCGACGGTCGTAAATAAAATATTCACGGTCGCCGCAAAATTAGCCGAGGAATTTCACCTGGACAACGGCTTCAGAATCGTCACCAACGTAGGCGAGGACGGCGGTCAGACTGTTCGTCACCTTCACTTTCACCTTTTAGGCGGTCAAAAATTAAATACCTCCCTTTGCTGATCGAAACGTAATTATATAAAGGGGATATTGCAATATGAAGCACAAATTGGGACTTTTAGGTTTTTCATACCTTTTGGGACTTGTTTGTGCTGCATTTTTTAGAAACGGTTTTGTATTCGTTTTATCGGCGGCAATGCTGGGGCTAGGGATTATCTGCCATGTCCTTAAAAAGAGAACGGCCTCGGCAGTTTTCTGCATTGCCATGGCGGCAAGCGTCGTGAGCGGGATCTATACCTGCACTTTCTACTGCCCTGCCGTCTCTCTTGACGGAGAAAACGCAGATATAGTCGGAACGGTGACGGAGGTCAGACCCTACTCAAATGACACTGCGGCTTACAATATTAAGGCTCAAATAAAGGGAATCAATACCGAAATTACCGTCTTTTCCTCTGACGTAAGCTGTAAAATCGGAGACACAATAAGCTTTAACGGCGATCTGTCCGTTTTGAAGAACAACTCAAGCTTTGCCGAGGAAAGCTACTACAGAGCCAAGGGAATTTTTCTTAAGGTCAATCCAAAATCAACAATAAGCGTGACCGACAACGACCGCTTCAGTATAAAGGCGTTAATATCAAGCTTCGGCGATCACATCGGCGAGAGAACGGATATTTTCCTCCCGGGTGATGAAGGAGATATTTTAAAGGCAATGTTTTTAGGCGATAAAAGCGGACTTTCCGACAGCTTGTCCGCAAACATCCGCAGGACGGGAATAGCTCATTTTACTGCGGTTTCAGGTCTTCACCTCACCGTTATCTCTCACATTTTAATGATGATTTTGTCATTGACCCCTCTTAAAAACCGCAGATATTCAAAATTTACCGTGCTGACCTTGCTGATACTGTTTTTTATGATTTTCTTCAGACTTTCGGCGTCGGTAGTCAGAGCCGGTATAATGCTGATAATTTACTACGGCGCAGAGGTTTTTATGCGCAAGGGCAGCACGGCAAATTCCATGGGTGCGGCAATCCTTATTATCACGCTGTTTCAACCTTATGCCTGTATGGATATTGGATTTTTGCTTTCGATCACAGGCACCTTCGGTATCGGAGTGCTCGCCCCGTATTTTTGCAGGAGAATAAGAAAGAACGGATTTTACGGCATTAAATGCCTGATAATCGGCTCCTTATGCGCCACGCTTTGCTCTTTCCCGATAAGCGGTTATTTTTTCGGCGGTATTTCGATTATCGGTGTTTTTATGAATCTTCTGCTTTACCCGCTGTTCTTTCCCGCATTGATATTTATGACCTTGTTTGCGCTTACCCTTGGTACGGGAAACGGCTTTCTGTTTCCCGCCGGACTGTTGGCAAAGGCGATGATTTGGATCATCAATCTGTTCGGCGACTTCAAATTCTCTTACATTCCCATCGACAGCAGCTTTATATTGTATATTTCAATTGCGTCGGTTGTTTTCACCGCTGCGGTATATTTTTATTTTCAGGATTCAAAAAGAACGGCCATGGCTATCGGACTGTCCTTATGTGTAATGACGGGCTGCCTTACCTTTTCGCATTTTTATAATACGGATAAGGTAAAGCTCTCCATGTATTCCGACGGAAGCGCCGCCTGCGTAATTGTGAAGAACGGTGCAAACGCCTATGCCGTAGCAAGCGGCGACACGCCTAAAATAGAACTGTATATCAAAGAATATATGCGGAATGAATTTTTGGACGAACTGACGTCCGTTTCCCTGCTGCAAAGCGAAAATAACAATGAAAAAGCCTTTGCTTCCCTTCCCTGTCAGTGCTATTCTCCGCCCGGCGAAAACAATATGCTGTCCTCGGAAAGCGGTGTTATTACGGTAATTAACAGATCCAAAAGCTGTTTGATCAGTATAAATAATATAAGCATTTCCGTCTCCCCTGCATCAGAGCCTTTAGAGGCGGATATATCGGTTCTTTACGGTTATAAGAAGAATATCCCTCAAATGCCCGGAAGGGTATTCTGTTCCAGCCGCAGAATCGGCGGTGACGGTATAACAAACATTTACTATGAAAATTCAAACTATTACATAACAAAAACCGGTGTAATGGAAAAAATCAATTGATTTAGGAGAGCATAATGCCAGTTGTAAGCGAAGTTCAATTAAAAGCCAATATACAAAGCGGAAAATTTTCCACCGTTTATTTTCTGTACGGCGAGGAATCGTTCCTTGTAAAAACCTATGCGGACAAAATCAAGAATAAAGCCATCGGCGACAACCAAACCGATATTAATCTTTTGGAGCTAAGCGGCAATCCGGATCTGTCCGTGCTGTCCGACCATGTGGAAGCTCTGCCTTTTTTCGCTGATTATAAGGTTATAATGATAAACGATTTTAATCCCGAAAAGGTAGATGAAAGCGATACCGAGGCTTTTCTGCGGCTGTTAAAAAATGTTCCCGATACCACCGTAATCGTTTTTTATCTTACAGGCTGCAGCTTTTCACTGCGTACCTCAAGGATCAAAAAGCTTTTTGAGGAAATCAAAGGTTTGGCTTGCGTATGTGAATTCAAGCAGTTAAATAAGATGAAAATCGGTGATATTATCGCTCATAAGGTCAAAAAGGAAAAAAAGCTCATTTCAGCCACCAATGCGGAATATCTGGCGGAAATCACAGGCTGTGACCTAAATCTTGCGTCTATGGAATCCTCAAAGCTGTGCAGCTATGTTAAAGAAGGTCAGGAAATCACCAGAGAAATTATCGACAAAATGGTGGAAAAAAAGCTTGAGACAAAGGTTTTCACATTATCCGACGCCATGCTGTCGGGAAATGTGAAAAGATCCATGGAAATTCTTTCCGAATTACAGCAGCAAAGAGTTGAGCCTATTGCGGTAATAGCAACTCTTTCCTCCGTATACTCCGAATATTATGCCGATAAATCGGCCTACAACGAGGGCGTAACGTCGGGACAGGCAGCCTCCGATTTGGGTTTTACAGGAGGGAAAGCCGCTTACGCCGCAAAAAAATACAATGCCGCTTCACGTATGAATATAGACAAGCTGCGCCGTGCCGAAGAAATTATTTTTAATGCCGACGTCAAGCTGAAATCGGCAAAGATAGACGGAAACATTCTTCTTGAAGAAACGGTTTTAAAGCTTATTCGGCTTGGAATTTGAATTGTAACCGTTTTGTAATTGCATTTTTGCGAAATAATTGG
>JAMPBF010000239.1 GCA_023666805.1 Bacillota bacterium | reverse complement strand
AAAAATTTCTTTAAAAAATTATGATTTTATTTTTTAAAAAAGTGTAACAAAAATCAATTTTTTGCGTAGTAAAATCCTGTGGGAGAAAATTTTGTAACCGTTTTGTAATAATTTGCATTTTACGGTGAATTATGGTAAAATAAATAAAAATCTCAAAAGCAAGAGCATATTCTGAAAATTCCCCTTCGGAAGGAATGATACAATGAAAACTCAATATCTGCAAGGTGTAAAGCACGGGATTCCCATTGCTTTGGGCTACTTTTCCGTGTCCTTCGGCTTTGGAATTATGGCTGTGAGAGCGGGGATCTCCCCCTTGGCGGCAGTCATTATCTCCGTTACCAATCTCACCTCCGCAGGACAGGCGGCGGGGGTCTCGGTGATAGCCGAGGGCGGCACTCTTATGGAAATGGCTTTGACCCAGCTTGTGATAAATCTCCGTTATGCGCTTATGGCAATTTCCCTCTCTCAGAAGGTAAACGATAAATTCACGCTTCCCCACAGGCTTTTGGCGGGCTACGGCATAACCGATGAGATATTTGCGGTGGCTGTCGCTCAGCCTAAGTCCGTTTCCCCCGCTTATATGTACGGCTTGATAACGGCGGGCTTCGGGGGCTGGAGCATTGGGACTTTTTTGGGCGCCTTCGCAGGATCGGCTTTGCCTTCGTTTTTTACCGACGCCATGGGTATAATGCTGTACGGAATGTTTTTGGCAATAATAATTCCCGCCGCAAAAAAACAGCGCAGCGTTTTATTCGTAATACTGGCTGCCGCAGGGCTGTCGGCGCTGTTCAAATACGTTTTTGACTTTGTCGGCGGGGGCTTTGCAATAATAATCAGCACAGCGGCAGCCTCGGCTTTGGCAGCCCTGCTGTTCCCGGTAAAGGAGGGCGCCGAGCAATGAGCATAGCGCTTTATATTGCGGTAATGGCGTCGGTGACCTACCTTGTAAGGGTCATTCCCTTTACCGCCTTCAGAAAAAAGATAAAATCGGCTTTTTTCCGCAGCTTTCTGTATTACATACCCTACGCCGTGTTAAGCGCCATGACGATCCCCGCCATTTTCTACTCCACGGGGAATATGCTCACCGCCGCAGTGGGAACGGCTATAGCCGCAGTGCTGGCGTATTTCGGCATGCCTCTTATAGCCGTCGCCATAGCCGCCTCCGCAGGGGCGCTTTTAACGGAGCTGCTCATGCTTTGGGCGGGCTGAACCGCAGCGAAAGGAAAAAAATATGGACAATAAACATAAGGTGCTGAAGAAATGCGCCGCACCCATAGGAAAAATCGGCGATTTCGGCAAAAAATACGGAATAATACTTTTTATCCTTGTTTTGCTGCCCGTTTCGGTATGCTCCTATGCCTTGTGGGGAATATTGGCTGCCGTTTTGCTGGATGTAATCCTTTCGATCGTTTTTTGGTTTTTTAAATTATACGACTGCGGGACATGCTGCTCAGCCGCAAGCCTTGCGGTGTCCGCCATGCTGACGGCTTTTTCGGTATACGGCATTTGCGAGGGAGATATAAAATCCTTCGTCTATACAAACGGGATCAACGATATTCTTTTTTTGATATGTCTTCTTTTAACGGTTTTTTATGTATTTAACACCCTGCTGTCCTTGGCAAACCGTTATCTCGCCGGCGGCAGTCTCGGCTTTTCCGCTGCGGGAAGGCTGACGGTTTCCGCTGCCGCTTTTTTGACCACTGCGGAAATATATCTGCCCTTGGATACCTTTGTCAACAACATCGGCGAATTTAATTTTGCGGTGCAGGATTTTATTTTCCTGCCGGTGGTCAAAAGCCTGTTTTTTCTGTTTGTTGCCTTTTATCTCGGCTTGATCTTAAAGGCGGGAGCGGTTCATGCGCTGTCGTCCCTGCTTTTGGGACTGACTGTCGCCGCATATGCTCAATACACCTTTATGAACGGCAATTTGGGGCTTGTTATCGGCTTGGAGGAGGAAACGGACGTCACCTTCGGGATAATAAATGTGGCTGTTTGGATAATTTTGCTGATATTGCCCTTTGCAGCGGGCATAATATTCAAAAAGCACCGGGAAAGGATCGTCGCTTATGCAGGCTCATTCATAACCGCCGTTCAGCTGCTGTCGGCAATTTTAATAACGTTATTTTCGCAGGAAAATGTTTACGGCTACAGAAACAGTCTTATGCCCGACGGACGGGTGCAGTACGACGTGGCGGCAGGCAAAAACATTGTCACATTTATTTTCGACGCAGCCGACAACGCATACTTCAAGCAGCTTTTGGAGGAGTCGCCGGAGGTATTTGAGGGCTTGGAGGATTTTACGCTTTACACCAACACCTGCTCCAAGTACTGCTATACCTTTGCCTCGATCAATCAAATGCTGACGGGAACGGAGGAAAACGTAAGGGGAAACGACGGCAAATGGGCCGCCGACGCATGGCAAAGCGACAAGGCGCAGGGCTTTTACCAAAGGCTTCACCAAGCGGGCTATACCGTTAACGGCTTTGTGGACGACAGCACCGATTGGGAGCTTATGAGCGGCTGCTGCGACAATACCGATTATAATATGGAGCCCGCCTACATAAACCGCTTCAGGCTCGGAAAGGATATGGAAAAGCTGTGCTTTTACAGATATGCGCCCGTATTCCTGAAAAAAACGGCAAATATAGCTAATGTAAACTGCAACGGCAATGTGATCTATGAAAATCGGTTTCGATTCTACAACGACGATTATTTCGGCGGCCTGCATTTAACAAAACGGGAGGATTGGGAAAACTGCTTTTTGATACAGCACCTTTTCGGCACTCACCCACCCTGCGACGACACGGTTGCCGAAGCAAAAAACTGTCTTAGCATAGTAAAGGAATATATCCGTCAGCTGAAGGAGCTGGGCTTGTATGAAAATTCTGTAATTATCGTCACCGCCGATCACGGAAGATTCGATTACGACAGCCGGGACGGCATCGGCTCAACGCCCGTCTTTATGATAAAGGAGGCGGGAAACGACTTTGACGAAATGAAGCTCTCCTCCGCTCCCGAATATCACACCGATTTTCTGTCCACCTGCCTTGTAAACGCCGAGCTTTACTCCGACGGCGATGCGGAAATTTACGGAAGCTCGATCTATGATTTTGAGGAGGGCGACGAAAGAGAACGCACATGGTACTACAACACCATGGACGGGGAGCGCAACAATTACAACTTGGGCTTTTCCTATATCGGAGACGATCGGGAGCTGGGCAGGGTCTTTGCCCAATACGATCAATGACCGCATATCGCAAAAAGGTCAAATTTTGCAGAATAATTTCCCACCTTTTGCAAACAATACTAAAGCAACCTATACCGATAACTTGATTAAAGGGCACCTCTAAAAACCACCGGCTAAAGCCTTAGCACCTCATCTGCTTGCATATTTTCCG
>JAMPBF010000238.1 GCA_023666805.1 Bacillota bacterium | reverse complement strand
AACGGCGTCAGCTTGGCGGAAAACCGACCAGAGGGAGGTTTTTCGACAAGCTGAAATTTGTTATTTCTGCTTGTCACAAAAACGGTCTTTTTTCGGTTATATATAGGGGAAGTATTTTTTTGAAGCAAAACAAAAATTTTCACAAACCCGCCAATAATCTCCCTTAATTCTCCGTTATAATTAATGAAGGAGGAAATCCCGTAATGACAGATAAAGAATTGCAATTCAAGCTATCAGAAATGGCGAAGGGCGACACAAAAGCCTTTGAAGAAATATACACCGACCTTAAAGCCCCGATAATGACGGTAATACTGCGAATAACAGGCAGCCGGGAAAAAGCCGAGGACATTTTTCAGGATACCTTTGTAAAGGTGTTTAAAAACCCTCCCTCGGAAAATTTGGAAAAGCCCAAGGCGTACATATACAAGATCGCAGTGAATTTGGCTGTGGACGGGCTGAGAAAGGAAAAGCCCGAAGCGCCCTTAGAGGACTTTGAGGAGATACTTTCCTACAAGGAAACAGACCATGGTCTAAAAATAGATATAGAAAACGCACTGAACAAATTGCCCCTTAATCAGCGGCAGGCGGTAACGCTTCACATCAACGGCGGTCTTACCTTCCGCGAGATCGGTGAAATTATCGGTGCGCCCACAGGTACGGTGATATGGCGATACCAAAAGGCCATAAGCCGACTGAAATCCATACTTTCCGAATAATTCGGAGAAAGGAAATGCATTATGAAAAAGCTTGATAAATTAAATATTTTTGCTTGCGCCGCACTTACGGCTGCCTTATGTATGTCCAATGCAGCCTTTGCGGAGGGGGATATTGAAGAAGTGTTTCCGGACGAGACAGCGGCGCCCTTGACGGCAGGCGAGCCCGCCCGCAATGACACGGCGCCCCCTGTAAACGATATAGCCGTTTCCCCGCCCTACGATCCCAATACCGACAGTCTGCCCGAGCCGAACGTCAGCGCACAGGGCGGCGGTTTGTTTGAGGGACTGCCCAAGGGCAGGGGCAATGTGGAGAATTTGTGCGAATACTGGGAAACCAACGGCTATCCCGATTACGTAAGCTATGCGGCGGAATTCGGAGTTGCTTCCTACGACGCCGCCACCCAAACCGAAACGGTATACAGAAGCTGGACGATAGGTGCGGTAAATATCACCGAGGAGCAAAAGCAGGAAATACTCTCCCTTGTTTCAAGCGATTATTCCGTAAGCTTCGAGGCTGCCCGATACTCTCACGCTTACCGCAAGGAAAGAGCCGACAAGATTACCCAAAGCTACCCGAATGTGATCGCAGAGCTGTCCGAAGCGTCGGAAAGCATTTATATTTACAATAACGGCTATTCCGAGCAGGAATGGGCGGATATAGTAAAGGCTTACGAGGACGGAACGGTTGTAAACGGCGGCGATTACGGCTTGGATACCGATATAGGCGTTCCCGAAATAGGCATTGCAGAGTGGGGAGAAGAGATCGCTCCCGTTACCGCAGCGCCTACAGTGGGCATTGACGCAGTGGGCATTGACGCAGCGGGCAATAACGGCGGAACTCCCGCAGAGAACGGCTTTGACGGAGCATCGGGCGGAGATATTGCCATTGCTTCCGTTGAAGATAACTTAAAGCAAGCTCCCGCCGCACCCATTGGCGGCGATGTGGACGCAGCCCCTCCCGTAAACGGCGAGGGCGCTCCCGCATTGAACGAGGGAGACGCAGACGGAGCGTCGGGCGGCAATCAGGAAATGGCAATGCTGCCCGCAGCACAAAAAAAGGCAAGCCCCATTTACATGTGGATATTCATCTGTGCAGCGGGAATCATCACCGCAGCCACTGCCGCCTTTGTAATACTTCACAGAGCCAAGAAGAACGCCGCAGTGACCACCGCAGGCAGTATCGCAGCCTTAAGCCCCAATCCCACCAAGGCGGAAATAATAAAGGCGGTGAAGGACAGCGAGATCCGGCCCGACGACGGCAGTTTTCAGAAAATAATGGATAAAATAGACAGTTAAGAAAAGGCAGACCCTTGGGTTTTCCGAGGGCTTTTGCCCATAGAAAGGAAACGGTATGAAAAAGCTTTTATCCTTGATATTATGCGGCATAATGGCTGTATCAGCCACTGGCTGCACTCAAAATATTAAAGCCGAGGAGGAAATTAGCACTCTTAAGGCAGACGTTAAAACCCCCGCAGAGGGCTTAAAAATCGACGATAAATTTAAAGCCGCTGATATGAGGTTTTCCGTAGAGCTGTTTAAGGAGGCTTACGGTTGCTCCAAGGGGAAAAATGTGCTGGTGTCCCCTCTGTCGGTGTACCCCGCCCTTGCCATGACCGCCAACGGTGCGGATAAGGAGACCCTTGCGGAAATGGAAAGGGTGCTTGGAGGCGATCTTACCGCAGACCTGCTGAACCGCTATCTGTCCGAGTATTTAAACGGCGTAAAAGCTGCGGACGAGGTGGATTTCCACATTGCAAATTCCATATGGTTAAGGGAAGACCCGAGCCTTGATGTAAACAAGGACTTTTTGCAGGTAAATACCGATTATTACGACAGCGAAATTTACAAAGCCCCCTTCGACAGCTCCACCGTGGATAAAATAAACGGCTGGGTCAAGGAAAATACCCATGAGATGATTCCCGAAATAATAGACAGGCTTGACAGTACCGCCATGATGTGCCTTATAAACGCCCTTGCCTTCGAGGCAAAGTGGGAGGAGGAATACGAGGAGGACAGCATACATGACGGGATCTTTACAAATTCGGATAAGACCTATACGGACGTTCAGATGATGCGCTCCACCGAGTACGAATATTTGGAGGGCGAAGACTGTACGGGTTTTATTAAAAACTACCTTGGCGGAGAATATGCCTTTGCTGCTTTGCTGCCCCATGAGGGGGTAGCCCTTGAGGATTTTCTCGGCGCTCTCACCGACGAAAAGCTTTCGGAGATCCTGAACAACGTTCAGAAAAATACCGAGGTATATGTCGGAATCCCCGAATTTAAGTGCGAATACGGTGCAAGCCTAAAGGATATGCTGGCGGCAATGGGAATGACCGCCGCCTTTGATCCCTACAGCGCCGACTTCGGCAAAATGGCGACGGTAAACGGAGAAAACAGCCTTTATATCGGCGACGTTATCCACAAGACCTATATAGAGGTGGATCGCAAGGGTACTAAGGCAGCCGCAGCCACGGCGGTTATAATTGCCGAAGGCTGCGCCATAGTGGAAGAGCCGCCCAAGTCGGTGGTTTTGGAAAGGCCCTTCCTTTATATGATATTGGATAAGGAGAACGATCTGCCTGTGTTTATAGGCGCAGTAAACAGCCTTTGATCTTCCGACAGGCTGAGGGGGGAAATCCCCCGGTCTGTCGAAAAATTCCAACGCAGCGGCAAATTATGAACCTGTACAGCGGGCGGGTCAAGACCCGCCCCTACATTATGCACGAAAAAATGCATTT
>JAMPBF010000237.1 GCA_023666805.1 Bacillota bacterium | reverse complement strand
CTAATAACCATTTAAAAAATGGATAAATCCATTTTTTAAATGCCCTGCCGCAAAACGGCAGGGTGAGGGAGCAAAGCTCCCTCAGTTATTGTATTGAACTTAAATAACCTGCGCCTATCGGCGCACCTTCGGCAAAGCCGAAGGATTTGAATTGTAGATTTTATCTACAATTCAAATGGTTATTAGTATAACAAAAAGACACATTCCTCAAAGCAAGGAGAAATAAATGAAAAAAATAACGGCGCTTTTCCTTTCGGCAGCAATACTCGTTATGCTTTGCACCGCCTGCGGCAATCACACGGACGATCCCGCAGACAGCCAAAGCGAAAGTGAGCAGTCCCTCCAAAGCGAGACCCGATCCGATACCGAACCCGAGAAGACAGTCTCGGATATAACAAGCATTCCCGTTTCCACCCTTTTTACCGAGCCTTTGATACAGGAAACCACCGAGGCTGAGCCAAGCCCCGTGGATCAGTACAATCAGGTGGTGCAGACCGCCGAATCCCTTTTGGGGATACCCTTTGCGGACAACGGCTCCACTCCCGAGGAGGGCTTTGACAATTCGGGCTTCATTTACTATGTGCTGAGAAAAAACGGCTTTATAAACGTTCCGAGACAGACGCAGGATCAAGCGGTGATGGGCGCCAATATCGGCTATGACGAGCTGAAAAGCGGCGATCTTGCCTTTTTCTGCACGGAAAACAGCGGCAATCCCGATTTCGGCGGCATTTACATCGGCGACGGTCAGCTTATTTACTCGCCTATGCCGGGGCAATCGGTAAAAACTGCGGACATTACTTCGGAATATTGGAGAAATTCGTTTGTGACCGGGGTAAGTCTGTCCTGATAACAACTTATGATACAATAAAACAGACCGAAAAGAGGGAAAACTATGCCGGTCAGATCCGTCTCTTTAACGGAGGGCAGTCCTTTTAGACTTATAATGCTTTTTGCTCTGCCTATCCTTTTCGGCAACGTATTTCAGCAGCTTTACAACATTGCCGACACCGCCGTTATCGGCAACGTTTTGGGCGACAGCTCCCTGGCGGCAATGGGGGCGGCTTCGCCTATATACAGCCTTATAATCGGCTTTGCCAACGGTGTTACCAACGGCTTTTCCATAGTCATCGCCAAATTCTTCGGCGGGGAAAATGCGGAGCGGGTGCGCAAAAGCGCCGCTATGACGGTCCTGCTGACCCTTGTTATATCGGCGGTATTGACTGCGGCGGGGCTGTTGGGCTTAGAGCCGCTGCTGAATTTTCCCCTGCGAAATGCATTTTTTCGTGCATAATGTAGGGGCGGTGCTTGCCCCGCCCGCCGTACAGGTTAATGATCTGTTGCAGCATTGGTCTTTTTCGACAGACTGAGCTGCCAAGAATTGAAGCTTGACGGCTTTTTTCTTTTTTACGTAAATAAAATAATTGCTTGATTTTTTTTGATATATGTGATATAATATAAAGTGAGAAAATATAAGCCTCGCATAGCGCAATTTTAAATACTGACAATAAGATATTTTTTTCCAGCATTACCGGCATTATTTGTTTTAGAAAATTAAAGACAGGTTAAGTTTTTCGGAAAGGGTATTTTTATGGAACAATATTACAGGTATGTGTATGAGGTGAAATTTAAAAACGGCAGCTATGAATATATTACGGGCAACGCCGAGTTTTACAGGTTTTTGAAGGACGATTTTTTCATCACCTTTGACAGCCTGCTGACGGACAGTTCAAAAAAGGTTTTGGAGAAGATCATAAATTATAAGGCTTACAACGTTCCCTTTGTGTTGGAATTTTTCACCGGGGAAAGGGAAGTCCGCTTTATGGTGGCTGTCATTACAGGTGAAAGCACGGAGGACAGGACTGTTCTGCGCATGATCGAGCTGGACAGAATGTACGAGGACTATCATTTTATTTTAACGGAAAGGCAGGAGGACATTACCCTTCTTGCTCAGTTGGACAGCATTTATTATTCTTACGAGGTCGATACCGGCATAATAACCTGCTTCCTATATCGGGAGGAAAAGAAGGTGATCAGCCAATGCAGCCTGCAAGAATGGGAAAAAGACGCTCTCGAATCTCTTCCCGCCGAGTCCCGCAGCAGTGTTGAAGGCTTCGTTTCCAATCTTAAAAACGGAATACGGAATTTTATCGGCACCGTTTCGGTAAAAGGCAGCGCCGAGGGGATCGACTTCTCGGGGGCGGCTATATACAACGACGACGTTCATGTCAAGACCGTGGGGGTTATCGGAAAATCGGGCATTAAATCCATTGACGAAACGGCTCGCAGAGATCAGCTCACCGGGCTTTATCTTAAAGAGGATATTACCAATTACGCCAAAAGGATCATTGACGACTTAAAGCACAAGGCGGCTATGGCTATCATCGACATCGACGATTTCAAAAACGTTAACGATCACTGGGGACATTCCACAGGCGACAAGGTTTTGAGAAAGTGCGCCGCAATAATCGCCGAACAGCTGAGAGGCGCAGGAAAAGCGGGACGGATAGGCGGCGACGAATTTTTCATCGTTATAGATAATTTTGACAGCATAGAATCGATAAAAAGTATTCTGAGAGGCATAAAAAACAACATAGCCGAAGCCTACTCCGACAAAGCCGACGGCTTTCATGTCACTACCTCTATCGGTCTGACGGTTGCGCCCGATGACGCCGACAATTTCGGCAGTCTTTACAATTTGGCGGATCACATGCTGTATCTGGCGAAAAACAAGGGCAAAAACCGATACATAATCTATGAGCCCGAAAAGCACGGCTCCGTTGAGGATATTCTTCAAACCGACGTGGATAAGATCGGCATAATCAGCAGACGGGGGCTGAGCAAGAGCGAGGCCGTCTGTCAGATCCAAGATCTTATGCTTAGAGGAAAGACGTTTTCGGCGGAGGACATTTTAAACAGTATAGTAAAATACTTCGGGGTGGAGCGAATCATGCTGTTTAACAAGACCGACCGAGAGGTGGTGGCACAGGGCGGCAGTATTCTTCCCGAGGACGGCGAAATACTCGACGAGATAGACTACGTCTACGACGAGCGGCTGAACGGTTACTTTAACGACGACGTTATGGTGGTCAACAACATTAAAAACTTCCGAACCCTGAATCCCGATGTATACGAAAACTTTTTCAGGCAGGGTATCCGCTCCATTATGCAGCACCGAATCGTGGGCAAAAACGGAAAGGACTATGTAATAAGCTACGAATCAGTTTCAAGCAACGATACCTGGCATTTGGAGGATATGTATTTGTATAGGCTGCTGAACAGGATATTGGTGGAGTGCCTTTGAGTTTATGCATTGCGTTTTTACTATCCCAAAATTATCCCCGAAAAGAGCGACCCCCGCAGATCTTACGGTCTGCGGGGGTCGCCTCTTATGCATATAAGAGGGAAATTTATACTGTTTTCGCTCTAAAAGATAGACAAAGTCTATCTTTTAGAGACGCCGC
>JAMPBF010000236.1 GCA_023666805.1 Bacillota bacterium | reverse complement strand
CATGGATTAATAACAAATCCCCCCACTAATGTGACCTACAAAATCAAGGGGTTTATCAATCCGCCCGTATTCACCACCGAAGACGCAGCCGGCAGAGTTCTCCCGCTTTCGGACGGCGCTTTTTCCTTGGCAAAGCAAAAAGACGATGAATTATCACAATTAGCTCTAAAATTTTCCCAAAGCTATTCAAAATATATAATGAACGACGCTTATCTTACGGAGGTAGCCGCTTATCTTGCCCCCGATATGCCAATATATAATGAATTAAACGGTTACGAAAACTTTTGGCACAACTGGCATACAGATTATGATTTTTTGGACATCAAGCTCGGAGATCCGATTTTCTACACACCAAACAATGCAGCGGTAACGGTTAGCTACGACCATGTGCTCTACGGGGTTTTAAACACCGATAACGGAGAACTGCACACCGATGCCGACTATGTCATATATTTTGTTAATTTAGAGGGCGAATGGAAGGTAACAGACCTTGCTTTAAACTGAAGAATAAAGCCTTGGACTTTAAGAAAACATTTGGCTGAAAATAAAAGAAAGGTACTTGCGACAGTGGAACAGGAAGTCGAAAAGCTGAACGGACAAGGCACTAAGGAATATGACGGCGGAAAGGTTTACAGAGGGAATTTTACAAACGGCAGCCGAGAGGGACAAGGTACGCTGACATACGCTAACGGAGACATATATGTCGGAGAATGGAAAAACGATAAAATAAACGGATACGGAACTTATACGTTTGCAAACGGCAGCGTATACAAGGGAGAATTTAAGGACGGCAAATATAACGGACAGGGCGAATATACCAAAACCGACGGAACGGGTTATAAGGGAGAATGGAAGAATAATGCCATAAGCGGTCGAGGCATTATGAAACACTCTAACGGAGACGTTTACGACGGAGAATGGGAAAACGGCATAAAAAACGGCTATGGCGTTTATAAATATCCCGATGGAAGCTCCTACTCGGGCAGCTTCAAGGACGGCAAGTATAACGGCATAGGCACGTATATAAGCGCCGAGGGAAGTGTTTACAAGGGAAATTGGCAGGATAACCAACAGGACGGACAGGGCACAATGGAATATTCCGACGGAAGCGTTTATACGGGTGAATGGAAAAACGGCAATCAAAACGGCTACGGCACTATGGAGTATGCCGACGGCAGGAAAACAAGCGGAATGTGGAAGGACGGGAAATATATCGGTTAAAAACGAAAAACCGCAGCCTCATTCTGTCCCCTAAATAACGATCAAGCCTTGGAATCAGTCAGAGTGACGAGCTCTGACTGATTTCTGTTTGTCGATAAAGCAGGAAAATTTTTTATGTTTTTCGGGAGAGGCTTGTCCCCTCCCGCCGCACACAATAATATTTTTCGCATTAGGCTTTTTCGACAGCCTGACGCTTTTTATTATGTAGATTTGACCTAACTTCGTATCATTATTCTTAGTATTCTACGTACAGCAACATAAATCAAACGCTCTCCGCACAATGCAGAGGGCGTTCTTGTGTAGAATAATCGGTCGCCGCTATCGTCATTTTCAAACATTGTATCAAATCATTCATCAGGGTATCAGTATAACTCCGCTTTTTTCTATTATTTTTATACCGCTTGTCATAAACTGTCCATATCCCGAATATATTTTCTTTGACTAAAGGAATAATCTAATTATGAAAGCGGAGGTCAAACATGGAACTTCAACTTAATAAGGAGCCTGTATTTCTGAACGAAGTAATATACGACGGTCAAACCGAGCAGGGCGTGGAATTTGATTATGTTCTGCCCGACTACTATCCCGATATATTTAAAATTTTGAGGTGCAGTCTTACTCCCGGTATTTCCTCATACAGTGTTTCGGGGACGCAGCTGTTTATTGACGGTGCTGTTCTTATAAAAATACTGTATCTCTCCGACGACAGCGTCAACATTCACTGTGTGGAACACAAATACACCTACTCCAAAACCTTAGAGCTGACAAAAGCCGCCGACAAAGTAAGCGTATATATTCAGGCAAAAACCGACTACGCAAATTGCAGAGCGGTCAGCGGAAGAAGGTTTGATGTGAGAGGCGCAGTCAGCTGCAAGGTGAGAGCCTGTGCTCCGAAAATCGTAGAGATAATAAGCGGAGCTGAAAACCTGGAAACCAAATCGGAAACCATGACATACTGCGGCAATAAGCTTATCGGCGGAGGACAGTTCGTTATTCGAGAGGATATTGAAACAGGCGCAGGAAAAGGCGGAATACAGGGGATCATACATTCCGACTGTGTTGCTGAAATCAGCGATATAAAGATTATCGCAGGAAAAGCCGTTATCAAGGGAGAGGCAAAGGTCAAAGCTCTGTATCTTGTCAAAATAGACGAACAAACTCAGGATACCGAGGTAATGGAGGCGGCTATCCCGATCAGCAGGATAATTGATATGGAAGGATTGGACGACAGCTACACATGCAATGCCGACATAAGAGTTATGGACTGCGGCTTGGAAATAAAACCCGGAGATAACGGCGACAGCAGAATTTTAGGCTGTGATTTAACAATTGACTGTAAGATCACCGCCAACAGAGAAAGCAGCGTTAATGTTCTGACGGATTTATTCTCCACCGAATACGAAACCGATTTTACCAAATCCTCCGTAAAGGTTGAATATTCGCCTCAGCATATCCAAAAACAATTATCCTACAGAACGGTTTTGGAATGTAAAGAAGGTAATTTAGAAGAAATATTTGACTGCCGCTGTGATTTTAACGGAATAAGCTGCCGCTTTAACTCCGAGGGAACTCTTACTGTAACAGGACAGCTCAATTCTCAGGCTATCGGAAGAATCTCCGAATCGGGAACGCCTATCTTTATTGAAAAAAACGAGCCTATTGAGCTTACCTGCGATGCGGGTTCAGCCGATGAAAACAGCGTTATTGAGCCAAACATTCAAATAACCGACGTAGGCTTTAATATTAACGGAGAAAATACCACAGAGCTTAGGATTACTTTTACTCTCAACGGCTGCATATATAAAATGAAAACCGCCGCCATAATCGAAAACGTTATTCTCGATACGGAAAAACCAAAGGAAAAAAACATCGACTATGCGCTTAAAATGTATTATGCAGAGGAAAAGGAAGAAATTTTTGCCGTAGCAAAAAAATATAACACAAAGCCGGAAGCCATTATGGAAGAAAACGAGCTGGAGGAAGAGGTCTTGACCTCCCCTTGCCTGCTCCTGATTCCGATTGTTTAAGGCAGGAGGGAGTAAAATGACAAATTCCATATACCAAAATATCGCAAAACGTACAGACGGAAATATTTACATCGGAGTAGTAGGTCCCGTTCGCTCGGGAAAATCCACCTTCATAAGCAAATTTATGAAATCCGTGGTTATTCCTTCTATCAACAATGAATTTCGCAGAGAAAGGGCTATTGACGAGCTTCCGCAATCAGCTGCCGGAAAAACCATAA
>JAMPBF010000235.1 GCA_023666805.1 Bacillota bacterium | reverse complement strand
AAAAACCCTGACGGTTTTTCTCCAAGCCTCTTTTCCCTCCGAAATTTATAAGCTTTGACTTTTTCGACAGACTGTAATTTGTTACCAAATTGATCTTTTTCGACAGCCTGATCTGACAGTCCGGGGACAGTCTGATCTTTTTCTTGAATTTTCTTCTTATTTGGTGTATAATAAAACTATCCATACCCGTATTACCCATTGCGCTTTTGCATATGAACGGCTTTAATCGCAATCGGGTTGTATATGGACTTTCGGTTTATTATATTTTCGGGCATGGGAGCAAGTGCCTCTCCTATTGGTCGGCTGCAAAGCCCTTGTGCAAAAGGCGGCTTGACGGAAAATTGCGGCGAGGCTTCGGGAAGCTTAATTGAATATGGAGGAAATGATTATGGAACCGCCCGTTACTTTGGCAGAACTCAACAGATCCGTGGCTTTTACAGGATACAGATCCCATAAGCTGCCCTTTGGGCACGATTTAAACCACCCAAGCGCAATTTCTTTAAGGAACGCTCTTTACAAAGAGAGCAGGAGCCTGATAGAGAATCACGGCTTTCGCTGCTTCCTTACAGGCGGCGCCGAGGGAAGCGACCTTATGATGGCGGAAGTGGTACTGGAGCTCAAAAGAGAGTTTAGGCACTTGGGCATACAGCACTGTCTGTGCCTCCCCTGCCGGAATCACGATAAAAGGTGGAGGCAGGAGGATAAGGATCGCCTTGCTGCCATCGCCAAAAAAAGCCATGTTTTTTACATTACCGAGGGGGAATATTGCGACGGCTGTATGCAAAAGCGCAATCGTTATATGGTAAATACCTCCTGCGTTTTGCTGGCAGTTTATGACGGAAAAAAGGGCGGTACAAAAAGTACTGTCGAGTACGCCCGCAAATGCGGCCGCAAGATAATCACCTTCCGTCCCACCGATCCCGTGATCAGGATAGAGGAGTTTTTGGACTCGGACCTCTTTAATTGGTACGGCATGACCTTGAAGGAATACAAGAGAGCTTATCTTGTCAATAAGTAAAAAAATAAATCCCCCTATATAGTAATGTCGAAAAAAGCCCGATTTTGGACATCATATTTTAAATTTCGTATGATTGCACAAATATTTCTGTAAAGCTCTGTAATTTTTGTGTAATTTTTGACTTGATTTTTAAAAATAATTATTTAAAAGATAATTAGAAAAAGCCATGCGATTTTTTACATCACAGGGCTTTTTAGGTATTACAGCTCCTTGAGGCTGTCCAAAAAATAAAGAGCGTCGCTCTCAATGGAGTAAATGTCCTCGAGGGGTATTTCTTCTCCGCTCTTAAAAACAAGCTTCAGTTCAAACGGATCCACCTTTTTAAATTCTGCGGTGACGGTTTCATAGCTGCCGCCGCTTTTTCTTTGATCGGGCTTGAAGTATGTCACCTCCACAATAGGACTGTCCCCGCAGCCGCTTAAAAATTGCAGCCGCTGTTCTATCTCCTGTTTTTCCTCCTCCGTAAGCTCCCTTTTGCTGTAGGTGAGCCTTGCTGCCTCCCTGACATGGCTGTCGTAGCCCGTCAGTGCCGCAAAGGGGGAAAACTGAGCCGCCCTGTCTCGGTTTGACATAGGGTGTCTGGTGGGGGAAACGTGGCGGGGAAGATTTATTATATCGTCATATCGATCCTTATCCATTTTTTCTCCTTTTATGGGATTTATTCGGTTATTTCGGCGGTTTTATTACGCCTTGTGTCCGCCTACCTGACCGTTTCGCTCGACGGTGGTGGCGCCCTCCTCCAAATTCATGCCCTTGAGCACGGAGTTTTTGCCGTATTTTTTCTTTATGCCCACAACGGTTTTTTGAAGGCTGCGCTCTTTTTCAAGCTCTTGCTGTCTGTTTTTTTCATTTTGCTCCTGCTCCAAGGGATCGGAGAAGAGATCCAGCTGCTTGGGAGGCTCGGGGTCTATACTGTCCTCGGCTGTTACGTGATTTGCGGTGATATACATTCTTCGTACCGTCAGGATAGGGTCGGCTATCCTTTCATACAGCTCGGTCACCGCCTCGGTGATCATTTTTGAGGAGCAGGTGAAAAATTCCAAATTTATGCTGCCGTGAGCGGGCTTGGGGATCTGCCTGCCATAGCTGTCCGCCGTTATCTCGCCCTGATAACGGCTTTTTATATCCGGATCGGCGAGATTTTCCGTATCATAGCCCACGGAAAGCACTATTTGGTCGGTAACAAGCCCTTTTTCCACCAGATCCAGCGCCAGCAGATCCGCCATTTCTCTTACGATCAGTCTGCCCTTTTCAAAGCTGTAGGGAGATTGCAGCACCTGTCCCGAGCATAAGCTGTTGTTTTCGGGCTTATACGCCTTTATATCCGCAATGGTGCAAGGTTCGTAGCCCCAGGCGTGGTCTATCAGCAGTTCTGCGTTTATGCCGAATTTTTTGTACAGCAGATCCTCGTTGTACCACTCGGTCTTTTTCCCCAAGGAACAGCGGGCAACATCGCCCATGGTGTACAGATACATATCCGCCAGCTTTTTTGCCGTTCCCTTCCCCACTCTCCAAAAGTCGGTTATGGGGGTGTGGTTCCACAGCTGTTTGCGATAGGACATTTCGTCCAGCTCCGCCGCCCTTACTCCGTCCTTGTCGGCGGGGATATGCTTTGCCACAATATCCATGGCTATTTTTGCAAGGTAAAGATTTGTGCCGATCCCCGCAGTTGCCGTTATTCCCGTTTCCTTAAGCACGCTTTTTATAAGCATTACGGCAAGACCGCGGGGAGTGAGCCTGTAGGTCTTAAGGTAAGCGGTGGCGTCGATAAACACCTCGTCGATGGAGTAGACATGAATATCCTCGGGCGCAATGTACTTTAAATAAAGGCTGTAGATTTTTGTGCTCACCGCCATATAGTGCGCCATTTGGGGCGGCGCAACAATGTAATCCAGCTCAAGTGAGGGATTTTCCTTAAGCTCGCTGTCGATATGGGATTTTCCGCTGAAGATGCGCCCCGGGGCGTTGTATTTGCGCTGTGCGTTCACTTCCTTCACCCTTTGCACAACCTCAAAAAGTCTTGCTCTTCCCCCGATACCGTAGGCTTTAAGGGAGGGAGAGACGGCAAGGCAGATCGTTTTTTCCGTGCGGCTCGGATCGGCCACAACCAAATTGGTGTTCAGCGGGTCAAGTCCCCTTTCCGCACACTCCACCGAGGCGTAGAAGGACTTTAGATCTATTGCGATGTAGCATTTTTCGGCGTTTTCCATAGCTTTTCACCCACCTGTTTTTATCGGTTTACCGATTCATAGTCAAGTTACGGACTTGATTATGAATTGCACCCAAAGCACTGATTTTCCGCCGACGGCAAAAATTGTCCGTGCTTTGACCGAAAATTAGTCTTGTATATATTATATCACTTTATCTGTCCCAAATTCAGTACAACTGCGCCTTGCTTTGCGTTTTTGACAGCAAAACAGCGTCAGGCTTATGCCGAACGCTCAGCTTGGCGAAAAACCTCCCGTTGGTCGG
>JAMPBF010000234.1 GCA_023666805.1 Bacillota bacterium | reverse complement strand
CGCCGTAAAGCTCGCTTTCGGTAATAAAAGTGTATTTGCTGTTTCCGTCGGAAATCACGTCGATATCCGACCAAACTCCGTGTTTTCCTTCCGAATTATAGCAGTTTCCCGAGCTGTCCAGCAGCATCAGATACGATCCGATCTCCTTTGTGTTCATGGTATTTTCCAACTCGCCTAAATACTGTATGGCTTGATCGGCGGATTCAATATCTCGCTTCTCCAGTATGTTAACGGCTGTTGTATTATAGTTCCAATAGGAATTAAGCGCATTATTCAGATTAACACGAACCTGTGTTGTTATTTCCAAAAGCTGCGTTGTTCGCTCCGCAAATATCTGCGTATTCAGATATTGCGCAAAAAAAGCTCCGCCAAGCAGAAGAAAAGCAAGCAGACACGCAGTTAGCACAAATGCAAGGTTTTTTCTTTTACTTTTGGCTTTCATAGCCGGATCCCCTCTTTTGATAACATTATTATTTTTTTATAAGATCATTCCAAAATTAAATATTTGCTTGGCTCGGCAAGCTGCCGTCCATTTATAAGACGGTCGGTAAGCAATTGTTTATAATCCTCCGCTTCGCTGTATTCTGTAATGCCTGCGGCTTTAAGTGCATCGCCGTGCATAAGCGAAAGATTTCCTATTACCGCTACGGTGTAAATTTTTTCGCTGTCAAGATCGCTGCCGTTTACCGTTAGCTTATCAAGCTTGTATCCGTTAGGAGTTTTATCGATATGCATCTCATAGCCGCAGGACACATACAATGTTGAATCGTTAATGACGGATCCGCGTTTTCCGGGCGTTGTTAAAACATATTCCGTATATTTATATACCTGTTCACCGGTCATTTCGCAGATAAGAGTTGATACGCCTTCTCCCATAGTCAGAAACTGCAATTCATTCTCCGTATAGTCGCCTTCGGCAATATTCCCCGCAATGTATGCGGCAGGAGCAATCAGAAGCTCTGTACCAAGCTCCTCGCAAACAGAGTTCATTATTGCAGAAGCAGCCTTGCTGCCGCCGTTCGCCTCAAACTCATAGGAATAACTTTTATCTATATGGGTCACAACTGCGGAGGGATCTTGATTTTTGTTCATTTCCGCATTGAAGGCGTCAAACGCTGCTTTTGCATTGGAATATTCACCGTTTATCATTCCTTCGACAATTTGCTGTGACACCGAAAACATATCCGCAGACGCAAGCCGTATGTATAAGCGGTTGCTTTCGGCATAAGGCTTTACATTATCCATTGACGGCGACATATCTATATTTATTTTGCTGTTGTATGAAACCATATTCTGGTTGGCAGCTATCTTTCTGAGTCCGTCTTCACTGAGCATCGCCTCTATAATTTCAAGGATCAGTTTTTTTCGCTGAGGAGTTTTCTCGGCATCTGCACTTGCCGCTACTTGAAAAGCAGGATATGTCAGATACCTGTTGCCGTCATCCGAGCTGCCGAAGTAGGGAAGCAGTACGGATTCTGTTTCGTCTGTTTTGTAGCTTTCGGTTTCATTGCCCGTACCCCTTATCATTGCTGCTTCTCCGGCTGTATATTTGTCAAATACATCCTGATATGTAAGCTTCAAATCATCGGAGGTTATTCCCGCATGATCGATCAACTCGTACATACGCTCAAATACCGGCAGCCATATCTTTTCGTCGAGTGAATTGGTATTGCCCGACTCATAACGCTGCCGCCATTCGCGCCCGTCTTGTGAAGTAAGTACTTCGGCAGACAAGCCCTGAAGTATTTCCATGCAAGTATAATCTGCATTGAAATTTGATAAAAAAGGACGTATACCGTTATTTTTAAGCGTATCGCAGGCATCGATAAATTCACTGTAGTTTTGGGGAAGGGAAATACCGAATTTCTCCAGCAAAGCCTTGTTAACAATAATACTGTCAACCTCCGCACAGGTGGGCAGCCAGTTTACCGTGCCGTCCTCATAGGTGTAGCTGCGCAGATATGATTGGGGAAAAGTGCCTGCAAGCTCCGTGCCGCTTAAATCCATAAGCGAATCCTTCCAATCAACCACATCTCGCAGAGCAAATCTGCGAACCGTCAATATATCGGGTAAATCTCCGTTGTCATTTTTAAACCTGTAAAAATCGGTTGAGTTTGTAGCAATGTAGAATGTGAAGTCCACGTCTGGGAATTTCTCTTGTAAAAACTCCCCGTATTGCTCGGTGAGCTGATCGCTCCACAGTGCCACAGTAACATTTTCTCTTTTTTCGGCTTTTGTGCTACAGCCGCTTAAGGTACCGACAATTGCTGCTGCAATTAAAAATATGCTTATGATTTTTTTCATTGGCAATTCCTCCCCATCGGATTTTTCCCGCAGATTTCCGTCAGGCGAAACAGATTTATGTTTTTTGCCTCTGCCAAGGACATAACAGTATAACAAAAATAATACTCTCAAATCAGCCTGCGCCGTTTTAAGAGATAAAGGTTATTAAGTAGAAAAGCTATATATTTTATTATATCACCTTTATTAATTAATTTCAACATTTTTTTGTAAACTTTAAGCATAAAAGTACTAAAATTTGTGAAAATTAAATTACTGATTTATCATTTTAAAGTGATTGCTTCATAAAACAATTTGCATACGCATCAGGGAAAAGCAAAAACAAAGTGAGATCATAAGCTTCACTTCTGCATACAGCCCATTCCCAATCAATAAAATTATCAGCCTTTAAAAGTATGGTTGCTTGATATTAGATCTCCGTGACTGAAATACAAATTATCTTTACCGTTTTAATCAATTGAACCAATACCTTATTTGTCTTTGGAGAAATCATTAAAATTTTCTTCAACCAATTCGTAATCAACAGAAGACTGCCGTTCACCGAGTTGGTTTTTCTGCAAATTATTGTTCACTCTGACCCTTTTAAAGCCTAATTTTTCATAAACGTGCTGAGCACGGGTATTATTTAAGTTCGTATCAAGAATAATTTTTTTATAACCGTAATTTGAAAATAAGGAACGGATAAGCATACTTAATAAAATTTTCCCATAGCCCTTGTTTTGTTTGGAAAAATTGCAAATTTTAATTCCTATTTCAGCTGTATCATTTCCGACGTTGTAATAGCACATTTCCCCGATCGGTATTCCGTCATCTTCAATTATCAATCTTCTGCAAGCCTTATCGTCGTCCTTTGATATTTTTTTCGCAATACATTTCGGCTTTTCGCCTGTTCCGTTCGGAAACCCCGCATGAGCCATAATTGTACCGTCGTTCCACCACGCAGATAACAAAGCGGCGTCTTCGACGGTTGCATTTCTTATTGTTAGGTTAGCAAATTGTTCAAGCATTATTCTCCTCCGATTTTACAGACGCATATGCTAAGCGTTCTTGGTCGCACTCTTGTAACGCATTTTGACACCAGTTAAACAATACGGAAAACGCTCTGTCAAAATCATAGCCGCTGCCATTTTGCAGAGCCGTACTCAATTCCAAAACGATTTTATCTTCGTCCTGCACACACTCAAGCAGCTCCCGTATTTTTTCGGTTTTTGCGAAGCAAAAATGAATTTCCTTAAGGGAAATTCAAGAAAAA
>JAMPBF010000233.1 GCA_023666805.1 Bacillota bacterium | reverse complement strand
TGCGGTGTCTTTAAAAGATAGACTTTGTCTATCTTTTAAAGCGAAAACAGTATAAACGAGTATCCGTATTATATAGGCTTTTTTAGCGGGCGGCGACCTTGTTTGCCGTCTACTGCAAAAAATATAAAAAGAATATTAAAAGGAGAACAAAATCATGAACATCAATGAAAAGGGCAAAACCGAAGACTTTGAGTTTCTATATGATGCAATTCTTCATTTGGAAACTCGTCAAGAGTGCGACAACTTTTTTAAGGACTTATGTACGATGCAGGAGCTTATCTCCATTGCGCAGCGGCTAAAGGTAGCCAAGCTTTTATCCGAGAAAATGATATACAACAATATAGTATCGGAAACCGGCGCCTCCACCGCTACCATCAGCCGGGTCAACCGCACCTTGAATTACGGCAACGACGGCTATTCCTTGGTATTTGAGCGCATGGAAAACGACAGGGCGGTCAATACGGCGGCCGACAAGGAAAACGGCAAGGCGAGCGAATGATGGGCTATGCGGATTTTGCCCGCTTTTACGACCTGCTTACCTGCAATGTGGATTACCGTAAGCTTTCAAGGCAGTATGCGGGTATTTTGGCGGAAAGAGGCGTCAGCTCGGGAAGGCTTTTGGACTTGGCGTGCGGCAGCGGAAATCTTGCCGCAGAGCTGCAAAAAGCAGGCTTCGAGGTAGTGGGAGCGGATCTGTCGGAGGAAATGCTGACAGCCGCAGCCTTAAAGTCAAATTCAATACAATGGATAAGGGCAGATATGACAGATCTGCCCTTTAAAAACGAATTTGACGGGGTCGTCTGCGGCTTGGACAGCATAAATCACCTGCCTGATCTAAACGCAATAGCCGCCGCCTTTCAAGGGATATATTCCTCCCTGAAAAACGGCGGAGTTTTTGCGGCGGATCTGAACACCCCCTACAAGCATAGGGAGATATTGGCGGACAACGCCTTTAATTTTGACTATGACGGGCTTTTCTGCGCATGGCAGAACGAGCTTTCGGAAAACGATCCCTTAAACAGAGTGGATATGTTTTTGGATTTCTTTGAAGAACAGCAGGACGGCAGCTATATCCGCTATCAGGACAGCCTGTCCGAAATAGCGCCCGAGCCCTCGCAGATAGAACAGCTGATGAGGGACAGCGGCTTTGTTGACGTAAAGCTTTTCGACTGCCCCTCGGGAAAGAGTGTGGGTAAACACAGCGAGAAAATTTTCGTTGCGGGAGTAAAAGCCGTCCGCTCAGGACAGGTGTGATTTTTTTCGCTTATTCGTTTCGTAGGATTCGGTTATCCGTTTGTACAGCGGGTTTTCCTCTATTTTGTACCTGTCGGTGATCATCGGCTTTTGTCCTCTGCGAAATACAGCCACCCGCCCCACAGGCATATACAGCACGTCCTCCAAGGGGGCGTTGAGCCGCTTGCTGACGTTTTCCGCCGTATGAATGTCCATTCCGCCCATATAAACGTAAGTATCGCAGTTATTTATAATGGTAACTGCGTTTTCTTTTTCGTACATTTTCTCAATTTGCGATTCGGACTGAACCAGCAGAGTTGCCGACAGCCCTTTTTCCCTGAAAATACTTATGTATTCGGGGAAGTTAAGTATCGGACTGCCTGTGGCAAAGTCGTCGCAAAGCAAATGCACGGGGATAGGAAGCCTGCCCTCGGGCAGCTGCTCGCCGTACTCGAAAAGCTCCTTTACGGCAAGGGAATAAAACATATTGGCAAAGCAGTTCAAGCTTGGATTAACCGCCGACGTGTACACAAAAAGCACGGTCTTTTTGTTGGCGATCTCCTCAAAGCATAGGTAATTGTCCTTCATCATCATTTCCCGCAGCGAGGCGGTGAACAGCGTGTCCAAAATGCTGTTCAGCGTGCTGTACACACAGCCTGCGGTGGTGCGGGGCAGATCCTTAAAGGTGTGCCAGCATCTTACCGCATAATGGTCGCTGCCCATTTCCTTCTCCATTTCGTCGAAAAGCGGATCCCAAGTGGTTTCGATGCCCTCCCCCTTTTCGTAGATCCGCAGACCGTTGTTGAGGGAAAGCACCGTTGGCATGGACTGGGAGCCGAATTTCCACAGGCTCAAGCCTATTTCCGCTGTCAGCAGGGAAATAGCCGCATTGTTCCAATACTCGTCCTTATTGGAGGAGCTGTGCTTGGGGCGGGATTTAACAATGGAGGAAGCTAAAAAAATCACGTCGGCTTCGTCCTTTGCATAGGACAGCGGGTCGAAAACCTTGGTGGATTCCTCGGGGTGGACAAAGTCGATGACCTCCGCATTATACCCCCTGCGGACGAAAAGCGGAACGTATTTGTCGATGAGCCGCCTTTTGGTAACGGTGACTATCAAGCTTGTTTGAACAGTGTTCAACAGCAACGGCTCGGATATGGACATGGTCTTGCCGCAGCCGCTGCCTCCGCAGATGATCGCATTGTTGTTTAAACCGGTTTGCAGACAGTCGGAGCTGAAAACAGCCCCCTGCCCGAAAATCCTTCTGTCCGCCTTCATAAAATCACTCTCCTTTGCTGCCGTAAAGTCCTTTTCCTGTATGTATGCAGTATGTAAGTATGTCCTCGTCAATTCGTTTATTGTCATAAGTAAATTGCCAACGCCAACTGCATACATTATCCACAAACAGTTTTTTCTCCGAAAGCTCCCAAGCTCTTTCCCAAATTCTCAGCCAAAGCTCGGGGTTTTCTTCGGCTAAAAGAACAAATCCCTCTTTTTCCGTCACATAGTCGGCGATCCCGCTTGTGATAAGGGTTTTAAAAAATCCCCGCAAAAATGCGCAGCATTTTTCCCTATTGTTTTTAAAGGTAAATTTTAAGTAAAAAATGATTTCTCCCTCCCGTTTTGAATAAATTCATGTTTTTATGTTAAAATACTGTATGCAATATTGTTTCTCAACTAAAGTATAGCCTAAAATGTAAAATTTGTCAATACTTTTCACGGAAAAAATATAAAAAATCTGTCTGCTGAAAAAATGCGGAGCTTGAAATATTGGGAGAAAAACGGCTTAATAAAAGGATCTTTGGGCTTTTTTAAGCCGAGAGGCCTTATTTTTTTCTCAAACCCCTTGCATTATTTTAAGGTTTATGCTATTATATATTGTATGCATAAGAAATATTTAGGAGGGCGGCATGGACAACCAAAAAGAAAATCCCCATATCGGTGAGAACGGCGAAGCCGAGGAGAAAAAACCCGTTCCCGAATATCAATACGGCAAGTACAGCAACTATCAGCGGCTGCAAACCAACCGCTACAACAAAGAAAACTACAAGACCATAACCGTTCGCTTTCGGGACAACGGCTCAAGAGAGATGATACAGGCAGCGGCAAAAATGCAGGGGGTCAGTCTTAACAGCTTTTGCGAGGAGCTGCTGAAAAAAGAGGCGTATAATATACTTATGGAAAAAGCAAAGGGCGGGGAGGAAAGATAGCGGTCACGCCCAATGCGGAAAATTTCGCATAAAAAATTATTGCGTCATTTTTAAAAAAATTATAAATAACCATTGAAATTTTTTGCGGATTATAGTATAATTAATAATGTACTTTTTGACGG
>JAMPBF010000232.1 GCA_023666805.1 Bacillota bacterium | reverse complement strand
CCTTATGGTGATTATGGTTTCCGTTTCGTCCTGCGGTGCGATGTTTGCGGATACACAGTCTACAATTTTAGCGGCGAGCTATTTAAGCAAGCCGAAGGAGATTGACGCTGCCGATTTGCAGTTTACCCGTCTGGAGCTTGACCTGCAGAAAGAGATTGACCGGGTGGAAACAGACAATCCGGGGTATGACGAATATTCCTATAATCTTGGGGCAATCGGGCATAACCCGTTCACGCTGATCAGCTATTTATCCGCAGTCCATACGGAATTTACCGCAAGCGGGGTGGAAAGTGAAATACAGGCTCTTTTTGACGAGATGTATACGCTGACGCTCACGCCGGATACGGAAACGAGGACAAGGACGGTCACAAAGACCGGCACAAGGACAGTCACTGATCCGGTCACAGGGGAAGAAACAGAGGAAGAATATGAGTACGAGGAGGAAGAAGAATACGAGGTCAGTATCCTCAGAGTGACGCTTACGGTCATACCGTTAGAGAGCCTTGTTTCCGGGAAAATGGATACCGAACAGGCAGAGATTTTTGCCATGTATGGGGAAACAAACGGTCTGCTTCAGGAGTTTGATTCGCCGCTTGACCTTTACTGGTATTATTATGTCAGCAGTTATTACGGATACAGAAAGAATCCAAGCACAGGGAATGAGGAATTACACCGGGGCGTGGACATAGCAGTGCCGACAGGCACAACCGTTTATGCAGCGCATGACGGTACAGTGACAGCGGCAGCTTATGACAGCCACTATGGGAACTATGTGGCGGTTGAAAAAGACGGTTACACAACTAAGTATGCCCACATGGACAGCCTAAACGTCAGTGCGGGGCAGCAGATAACCAAAGGGACGGTCATCGGCACGACAGGGAACACCGGGAGCAGCACAGGAAGCCATTTGCATATCGAATGTTTATACAACGGGGAGTATTATAACCCGTTATTTTATTTTGATGTGGGCGAAGGTACGCTTTACGGTGAAACGCCGGGCGGTGCGCCGGGAAACGCTGTGCCGCCGGACGCATATGATGACGCATCGGTGCAGGCGCTTATGGAGGAAGCCGCAAAATACCTCGGCTACCCTTATGTATGGGGCGGTTCAAGCCCGGCAACAAGTTTTGACTGTTCCGGCTATGTCTGCTGGGTATTTACCAACAGCGGCGTACACAACCTTCCCCGGACTACCGCACAGGGCATCTATGACCAGTGTACTCCGGTTTCCGCATCAGACGCAAAGGCGGGGGACATTATTTTCTTTACCGGGACTTACAATTCGCCGGGTGCGGTGAGCCATGTGGGGATATACTGCGGAAACGGCGTGATGATACACTGCGGCGATCCGATCAGTTACGCAAGCATTAACTCGTCGTACTGGCAGAGCCATTTTTACAGTTTCGGGAGATTGAATTAGGAGGGATATATGACAAAGGAACGCATTGAAAAGGAGCTTTCCAAAGTGCAGGCGCAGCTTGAAAAATTACAGGCGAAGCAGAAGGACTTGGAAGAACAGAAACGCATGGCGGAGAGAGCCGAAAAAATGGATATTATCGAGAAGAACAAAATCTCGTCCGAGAAGCTGCAATTACTTATCAAGTTGAGCGAGGACGAGATGTTGCAGCTATTGGCAGAAAAAGAAAAGAAAAAGGAGATGGCGGGAAATGAAGAAAAAGTTATCAGTTAAGGCGCTGGCATCGCTGCTTTTATCAGCGGCGCTGTTTATGATGCCCATAGGGGCGTTTATGGCAAACAGCGGGAATACGGTGGATGTCCATGCGGAGGATGCCGGAACGGAAGAAAGCAGCGAAACATCAGCAGAGGGAAGTACGGAAACAGAAAGTACGGAAGAAACAGAGCCGGAAGATGAGGGCGAAACGGTATCGGGAAATGATGTTCCGGTGCCGGAGTGTACCTGTGGCGAAAAATGCACACAGTATTCCTTTGATAAGGATTGCGAGGTCTGCAAGGAAGATTATACCCTATGTGAATATGTGAACCCAAATATAAAAATCACAGTCACCACACCGACAGGCTGGCACAATGACACCACAAAAGTACATATTTCAGTGGAAGATGCGGCACATTCCGGTAATTTCACAATAAAGACCGTACAGGCGAAAATCGCACAGAACGGGAGCTGGACTGACATCACAGAGGATAGGTATGTGGAGATTTCGGAAAACGCAACCGTCTATGTGCTTGTGACAGACCAGAAAGGAAAAACCTATGAGAAAAACCGCTATATTAAATGTTTTGATTTTACGAAGCCAACCTTAAATGTTGCGGTCAGCGACGGTCTGTTAAGCGTACAGGCGCATGATACGGATTCCGGCATCAAGGCGGTCTATGTGAACGGTTATGAGTTTACGGAGCTTACAAACGGCGTCCTGAATATCCGCCTGCAGCAGTTTGATGCGGGGTATCAGTATTTTACGATTTCCGCTATGGACAATGCCGGGAATATGTCGGAGGTTTATAAAACTGCAAACCCGTATTATACCGATCCGGAAAACGGGGACAGCAGCGAAAAGAACCCGGCAGAACAGCTTCCGGTCAATGCCGAAGCAACCAAGCCTTCCTCCGCAACCGCACAGGTGACGGAGCATACCAAAACGGACAGTGACGGTAACACCGTATCTGAACTAAGCCCGGCAGAGCAGAAAAAACAGGCAATGGCGGAAGCGGCGGCATCGGAGAAAGCGGAAAATTCCGGTGACAGTGAAAAAAGCGAAACGGGGAAGGAATTTTATACGATACAGACCGCATCGGAAAAAGTATTCTACCTTGTGATTGACCGGGACGGGGAGGAAGAAGTAGTTTATTTCCTGACGGAAGTTACGGAAAATGACCTTCTGAACGTGACAACGGACAACAGCGAAACATTACCGAAAAATTCCGCTGCGCTGGAGTCTGCAATCCCTGTGACGGAGGGCGCACTGCCCAATAATAACGGGGAACAGAAAACGGAGGAAGAACCAACGGAAGAAGCGACGGAGGAAGGCAGCGGGGAAGCTGTTGAAGAACCCGAACCGGAGCCGGTAAAGGAAAATCCGGCAGCGGCTTATATCATTCTTGGAATTGCAGCGGCGGCAGCCATAGGCGGAGGTTATTATTTCAAGGTGGTCAGAGGAAAGAAAGAGGAATTTCTTGACGAGGACGATGATGAGGAGGACGAGGAAGAAGAATACGATGATGAGGAAGAAAACGAGGACAAAGAGGACGATTTCTTTGACAGTAAAGACGGGGAGGACGAATAAATGCAGTTAGTGATAGCAGAAAAACCAAGCGTTGCAAGGAGCATCGCAGAAGTAATCGGCGCAGCGGAAAGCAAAGACGGATACATGGAGGGAAACGGTTATCTTGTGAGCTGGTGCGTGGGGCATCTTGTGGAACTCGCACAGCCGGAAAGCTACGGGGAGCAGTGGAAGAAATGGACGTATGAGAGCCTTCCCGTAAAGCCGGAGAAATGGCGGTATGAAGTCAAGGCGGACACCAAAGCGCAGTATGACGTGCTTTTCCAGTTAATGCACAGGGAAGACGTGTCGGCTGCGATCTGTGCAACAGACGCCGGACGGGAAGGGGAGCTTATCTT
>JAMPBF010000231.1 GCA_023666805.1 Bacillota bacterium | reverse complement strand
AGAACAGTCCGCCCGATACTCCGATGATTCTGTTCCTTTTCAAATTTGCACCTCTTGATTATCCGATGATGTAGCAAAAGTAATACTAATTACTGTTTAAATATAGACTTTGTCTATCTTTTAAAGCGGAAACAGTAAAAAACTTTGGGGCTGTAAAAACAGCCCCTGATTCAAAATCTGTATTACCGTATTATCAGAAGCCCAAAAATTCCTCGGGCTCGGTTTCCTCCGGTACCGTCTCCACAGGCGGTTCGGTTTCCTCCGATGAGGTCGTCGTTGCCGAGCCGTTGGTATTGTTGGCGGAGGAGGACAGCTGGCTGAACACGTTGCTGTTGAAGGTGATCTGCTTCTTTTCGGGAGGATCGACGGTAAAGTCTACCTCGTTCTCTATCAGCGTCATGCTGTTTCCGCCGGGCTTTTCGACTACAATGGCGTAACGCTTTACGCCGCTGTCGGAGAAATTCCAGTCTATCTGCTTATTTAGGGAAACGTCTCTTGTTTCCGAGTTTTCAAGTCTTCCGTCGATATAATACTTGAATATAAACTCGCCCGACACGCTGTCTCCGATAGTTAAATTAATACTGCTGCTCTTGGTGGATTCCTTGCCGTTGCATACGACTACGGTGACCACCGTGCCCTTTTCCACCTTCTCGTTAGGCTCGATGTCCTGGCTCATTACTCTGCCTTCTTCAAATTCCTCGTCCTCGCTGGGACCGTATTCTACCAACAGGACTAAGTCGTTGCGGGTGGCGTTTTCTCTTGCGACCGCCTCCTTCAAATTCTTGAAATCGGGCACTACCGTAAGAGTGGGTGAAGGTCCTCTGCTTACAAATATGGTTACCTTCGTGCCCACCTCCGCTCTGGTTCTGGCAGGGGGATCCGTGCGGATAACGTAGTTATTGGGTATTTCGTCGTTATCCATCCATGATATTTCATATTGGAAGCCTTGGTGAGTAAGCTGGGTCACAGCCTCTTCTCTCGGTCTGCCCTTAAATTCGTCGATCTCCTCCATTTTCGGACCGAGGCTTACGGTGATTTTTATCTGCTGGGTCGCCTTAATGGGAGAACCGGCTCCGATGCTCTGATAGATGACCTGTCCCTGAGGGGCGGAGTCATTGTCTCTCACAATAAGGATATTTAAGTCGCCGTACTGGGTCCTTACCTCGTCCTCGGTAAGACCTACCAGCGTGGGCACCAAAATTTCCGTCACATTCGTATTGTTTTCGGTAGGTATCGCATCGTTTACAAGCTTATAAACCACGATCGCCGCCACAATAATAAACACCGCCGTTACGGCGAACAGCACCGAGAGCAGGGGAGAGCGTCTGGGCTCTACCTCGTCCTCCTCTTCCTCCTCAAGCTCTTCCTCTTCTTCCTCGTCCTCTTCCATAACATAACCCTTTCTCGGCTTGAGCTCCTGAGAGGCGGTGTGAGAATTTTTCTGCGGCTTGGCGCTCTCGGGAGTTACTCTGTCGAAATATTTTGTAGTTCCGTCGGTAGAAAAATACTTGTATTCAAAAACTATGCTGGGGTTTTTCTTAAACTGCTCTATATCGCTTATCATTTCCCCCGCCGTCTGATAACGCTTTGAGGGCTCCTTTTGCATTGCCTTTTCGGTGATCTCCTCCAAGCCCTCGGGGATAGAGGGGTTTACGTCCGACATTTTCTTTGCGGTGGACTGCATATGCATAAGGGCTATGGATACGGGGCTGTCACCGTCAAAGGGCTTTTTGCCCGTGAGCATTTCGTACAGCATGATTCCCACGGAATAAATGTCGCTGCGCTCGTCGGTGATCTCTCCCCTTGCCTGCTCGGGGCTGATATAGTGAACGGAGCCGATAGCCTTTTCGGAAATGGTCTTGTCCGTCTCTCGGTTAAAGCGGGCAATGCCGAAGTCCATGACCTTGATGGTGCCGTCCTCCAAAAGCATTACGTTTTGGGGCTTGATGTCCCGATGAACTATCCCCCTGTCGTGTGCGTGCTGGAGAGCCTTCAGGATCTGCATGGTGAAATGCACCACGTCCTTCCATTTTAAAGCCCCCTGCTTTGCTATATAATCGGTAAGGGTAATACCGTCGATATACTCCATTACTATAAACTGAAGCTTGTCGGTAAAGCCCACGTCGAATATCTTCACAATATTGGGGTGAGAGAGAAGGGCGATAGCCTTGGACTCGTTTCTGAAGCGGCGAATAAAGTCCTCGCTCCCCACAAACTCGTTTTTAAGTATCTTTACCGCAACGATCCTGTCCTCGGTAATATCTCTGGCTTTGTATATATCCGCCATTCCCCCAACACCGATAAGCTCCAGCAGCTCATATCTGCCGTCAAGCTTCTTACCAATGTTATTATCCATATTTTTTCCAACCTTTCGCCGCACTTGTCTTTACGTTTTTATCCGCCCTGTGCGGAAGAGCGTTTTCTTTTGCTCCTTTTGAGAAGCCGAGAAGAAGCTGCCGTCTGCGGCTGCCGCTCAGCATTGCAGCAGCGCCACCGTCACGTTATCCCTGCCGCCGTTGGCAAGGGCGTAATCTATCAGCAGATCGCAGCATTTTGCCGCAGGATTGCTCACCACGATCCCTGCAATCTCTGCGTCGTCGCCGTAGGAATGAAGTCCGTCGGAGCACAGGAGCAGATAGTGCCCCTCCTCCAGATCTATTTCAAAATAATCGGGAGTAATGTCCTTGGTAGCGCCCACCGCTCTGGTGATACAGTTTCTGCGGGGGTGGGTCTTGCCCTCCTCCTCGGTTATTTTGCCCTGCTCGATCAGCCGTCTGATCTCGGTGTGATCCTTTGTCACCTGCTGCATGCTTTCGTCGAATATGTGATAGCAGCGGCTGTCCCCTACATTTATTATGTAGGCTCTGCTGTCAAATACTATGGCGGCAACACAGGTGGTGCCCATTCCCCGCTTGTCGGGCTCGTTTTTGGAACGGTCGAAAACAAGGCTGTTGGCGGCAGTTACCGAGGTTATCAGCAGATTCCTGATAAAATTGCGGTTAGTGCTTAGCCTGAAGCCGTCGCAAATTCGCTGCTGCATAAGATCCAACGTCATTTGGCTGGCGCAGCTTCCCGCATTCTCGCCCCCCATTCCGTCGCACAGCACCAAGGCGACCGCTTCGTCGTTTCCGCCCAAAGCGCCTACCCAAACTCTGTCTTGATTTTCGTTTCTCACCAGTCCAATATCGGTCTTTGAAAAGTATTTCAATTTGTTTTTCTCCTGCCTATAGGCTATCTATATATTGTCCCGCCTCAGCTGTCCGCAGGCGGCTTCTATATCCGCTCCCAAGGTTCTTCGTACGGTGGCGTTGATCCCGCCCTCGCAAAGTATTTTCTTAAATTCGGCGGCAAATTCGCTTTTTTTGTAGCCGCCCTCTCTGATCTCGTTTATTGGTATCAGATTTACATGACACACCCCTAAGGGCTTAAGCAGAGCGATAAGCTTCCGTGCGGTGGCTATGTCGTCGTTTACGCCTTTTATAAGGGAAAATTCAAAGCTTATCCTTCTGCCCGTCGTTTTGAAATAATCGCCGCAGGCGATTATAAGCTGCTCTATGGGGTATTTTTGATTTATCGGCATTATTTCGCTTCGTTTTTCGTTGTCGGCTG
>JAMPBF010000230.1 GCA_023666805.1 Bacillota bacterium | reverse complement strand
TCTCTTACAGCGTTCTCGACTCGGGAAATGCTGTTATTTTTTAAGGAACTTTCGGATTTAAAAGTTCCCGCAGTATTCCCATCGGTCAATATTTCCCCATACTGTCCGTTTGATTTAACGAGCGATGCGTCAACCGACTCTCTTGTAACGCTGTCTAAAATTTTTGTATCAAAAGGATCGCCGATTTTCCAATTCGGATTAGCCGCCTTGACAGCCGCAGCAAAAGCTAAAGTGTAATTTCTTTCGTATTGTCCCAATGTCCATGTGCCTTTTAATCGGTCTTCAATAGGAACACTTTTTTGATATGCTGTAAACACTTCTGTCCTTTTTGTGGTATCTCCGTTTGCGACACCGTTTTCTTGAATGAAATGACGCTTGCATTCATCAAACATTTTCTGCCTGTGTTCTTCCGAAACGTCTATGATTTGGTGCATTTCCGACAGGGTCTTTCCTGTTGCATCCATTCCGGCAACGCCATATGCATTCAAAAAATTTCCGTCAGAGTCGTAATTTTTCATCAAATTCTTGATTGCCTGAGGATTGGTATACATAGCGCCGCAGCCGTTTGCGTCCTTCATCATTTGTTTCATTACAGCCTTGTATTGCTTGCTGCTTGTATCAATGCCCGCTGCTTTAAGCTGATTTTGTACGCTTTTGCTGTTCAATTGCGACAATTGGAAGCTGCCTATAGGGTTAGTTTTCCATGCGCTGTTAGTATTTTGGAATAAAAATGCATAATCTGTGATTTTTAACATGTGAATGCCTCCCATATGCAATAAAAATTGAAGCCTATATTTATTATATCGGCAATCGGATAAAAAACTTTAGGTCGCTTTTCAGCAAAAAAATTCAATGGTTTTGCCTAAAGCTTATATTTTATCAGCTGCAGCTTTTGTAATATGCGACAAAATCGGAAAGCTAAAAATATACCGTCTACACTATCCTGCAAACATCTGCCCGACCCGAAAATCCCGAATATCTCTCCAATGAAGGACTATTGTATTTTGCTTGCGTCCTACTCTTTTTGACCGCATACCTGACCACAGACACGCTCGGAGCACAGGTCGATCAAGCGAACCCATATTCCAAAGCCGCTTCAAGCTTATTAAAGGAGCATACACATATGAAATCCAAATTTAAAAAAGCCGTTTCTATAGGTATAACGATAATATTCTGTCTGACAGGCTGCGGCAATAACGGCGGTCAGGCTATTGACGCTGCCGGCGCTTCACAAACGGATTCGCCTGTCGAAGAATCATACGGTGAATTTGAAGCAAAAGCCGCCGATAACGAAACAAGTGTCGGCGAGATCATATGCAATACCGAAAAAGACGAAGCTTCAAGCTCGGAAGATAAGCCCATAGATCCCACAGCGCAGGACAAGACGGAAATTTTGTACCTTGAATTGCCTAAAAACAATATGGACATTGATAAGATCAAAAATTATCATGCACTTGATGTAACCCTTTTTGAAAAAACAAATTTATCTTTTCTTGCCGATTATCCGCAGCTGAAAGAGCTTATGATTACTATCGGAGAAGAGGACGCCGTACCCGACGCTTGGAACGAATCCTATGCGGAATCCTACGATTTTTTGAACAGTCTTGACAATCTTGAATATTTAAGAATAAGCCAAGAGCCGAGCTTTAATACAAAATGCTTGCAGAATACGGATAATCTTAAGTATTTACACTTTTACGGCACAAATGTTGAGCTGGAGGGGTATTTCCCGAACATTCAAGAATTGTCTGTTGCAGGGCAAAATTTATCGTCTAATGAATTGTATGATTTTTTTCCAAATTTAACAGAGCTGGAAACTCACTGCATAGACATTGACCTTAAATCGGTAGGAAAGATGGACAAGCTGGAGACTTTAAAGTTAGGCTATTACCAGTCCTACAGCGAAATTAATGAAATCTCCAACAACAAAAATTTAAGATCTCTTACACTTCTGTCCGTAAAAAAAGACGGTTCTGTTGAAACCGCAGAAAACGAAGATTTTCTTTTGGAGCTGCCCAATTTGGAGTATTTTTGGTGCTACGAAGGGGTGATTTCCGACGAAACAATAAATAGACTTTCGGATATGAAGCCTCAGTGCAATGCTTTTAATCACGGCTTGGGATAAGTTGATATTTCTCCGCCGGCTAAGTTTTTTTAATCCGACCTTCTATTCCGACAAATTAACGAAAAGGGTTGACATAACGGATAACCGTGATGTATACTGTAACCGTAATCTTATTGATGAGGAATGGTAAAATATGAGAAAAACGGTTCGATGCTTCATTTTATTGTTATGCTTTTCCGTTTTGCCGTGCGGCTGCAATAAAACAGAAAACCATTCGGCTGTCGGCACGTCGGATCCTTTGCCGTATACAACCACATTGGCGTTTCCCGAGCATGAGCTGGACACATCGGAAAATTCATCTATTTCAACGCCCCTTGAATCTGAAAGCGTCACGTCAAATCTATCTTCTCTCAATTCCCCACCCGAATCCAAAACAAACTTTGACCTCCTCACACGGATTTTTTCCATGCCGCAAAGTGAATATTCTGTGCGAAAGGGAGATTTTACGGGAATTACCGTCCAATATTACGATATTTTGCCCGAATCTATTATGTGCTATGATTTTGTTATACCCGAATCAAATGTAAATTGTTCGGCGGGTATGAGTTATGATGATATTACGGGGCAGCTGGCGCAGTTTTCTGAAGCAAGGCTTATAAATTATACAATTTACAGACCCGGACCTCATGAGTATATGTTTTATGAGGAAGGAAACAAAAAAATCGCCGTTGAATATTATCTCGGTTACAGCGTTGACAACACCGAAAAAATATATAGATTTTGCTTTGTATTTGACAATAATAAGAAATTGTCGTATATTGAAATTTATTACCCCTCCTTTAACGGGATAAATTCCATGTTGAACCGAAGTTATTTTATGGAATATTCGGATATATGCTTTAAGCATATCGACGATTTGACCGCTGATGATCTAAGCCTTCTTCTGAATACAAAGCGTTCGTATATTTATTCGCTGTATAACTTTTCCTCATTGGAATTAAGGTCTCGCATTATGAATACTTTCTACTACAGCTCTATCGGTGCTTCGCCGATAGTTAATACAACGGTAGCATACGGCTCCCCCATTGAAGGGGAGGATTGGAAGGATCGCTTAGAGGAATACCCTTTATTTATATCGATCGAAAAAGGAAGGCTCTTGGGAGCTGATGTTTCCTCAGATTTTCCCGCGGTGCGCAAGCAATGGGGTGAGCCGATGCATGAAGGATCATATGAAGATATTCGAGACAAAATTGTATATAATTATATGACATATGTCTTTGAGGACATTATGGTGGTGTGCGCAGGCAGCGAATTAAATAAAGACGGTGATGCAATTATCTCGCAATGCCTGGTCTTACCTCGCAATAATGAGCTTTTTACATCTGACGGTGTATATAAGGACTTTTTGTAAACGATAACGGTGCTTGGTCGGTATTTTGCGATCCTTTCAAGTGATGAATTTACAATTGTACATTCTGCGCTCAATGGGACGTCTTATACTGTTTCCGCTTTAAAAGATAGACAAAGTCTATCTTTTAAAGTCGCCG